>MFKY01000019.1 GCA_001781175.1 Candidatus Kaiserbacteria bacterium RIFCSPHIGHO2_01_FULL_55_37 | reverse complement strand
TGGTGAGAAGAACAGCGACCCCGTGTCACTGTATCTGGAAGATATTTTCACGGTGCCCGTAAGTCTCGCGGGAGTGCCTGCGATATCGGTGCCGGGAGGTACCGTAGAGCGTGACGGGAAAAAATTGCCCGTCGGCTTTCAGATTATCGCCGCATGGGGCAACGAAGAACTATTGTTCAAGGTGGGTGACACCGCCGCGAGGCGCCCGTAAGGGGCCGAGTGTCTGCCGGAGGCAGATACGAGGAGTGTCAGGCACGCACAAGCTTGTGCGGGCCAGAGACACTTGAGCACAACGGCAGGTTATAATCTCCCCATGGATTCAAACCCCGCTCCCGGCACTTCGCTAGGTTCTGCGCTATGGTTCCTGAGCGAAGTTGCGTTCAAATGGGTTCCCGGTACCGTGATGAGCATCGTGGGTACGGGAGTGCCGGCGCCCTCGGGAGAAGTATCACCGCTCGCCGCTCCCATTACGTCTCCCGTCTCAGCTACGCAAATCGTTCAGTACCTGCAGACGGCATCAGCACCGGGAGCGTACGACAGACTCTTCCAGCAATGGAGCACTTTTGTCGCCTTCTCACTTCTCATCACGTTGTGTCTTGGCGCGCTTTCTATCTACTGCTCCATCCGGGTTTTCCAGATACGCCAAATCGAAAGGCGTAAATTCGCCGCGGCTCAACGTACCGTCGTCGCGCACGACGTACCGAAGACCCAGCTGCGTTGGAACAGGATACTCGAACAGGCCGCTTCCGACTCCGAGCAATCGTGGCGGCTGGCAATACTCGAGGCGGATATTATGCTCAACGAGCTTTTGGACGTACTGGGCTACAAGGGCGAGACGATGGCGGACAAAATGCGCGGAGTTGACCGCGCAAGTTTTAACTCCATCGACCTTGCATGGGAAGCGCACAAAATACGCAACAGGATAGCGCACGACGGCAGTGCGCATCAGCTCACGGCGCGTGAGACGCGGCGCGTCATCGCGTTGTACGAAAAAGTGCTCAAAGAGTCTCGCTTCATTGAGTGATTTGTCTTGCCACCTCTTGAATTGAACCAAGAATCCTGCGTCGCAAGGCAGTCCCTCTACGAACCTTGATGCGAAGTGTACCGAAGTGTTGCTCTGGGTCAGAGTATACCTTTTGAGAGCGCGCCTTAATCAGACTCGCCTTTGAGAACTGAGAGAGAGGAATCCCCGTAATTTTTGACCAGTATCGCTCGACCGCCTCTACTCTATAGCGATGTTTTTGGTTGATAGATACACGAAGTATCAGGTCGGACAAGGGGATGCTATATATACGTCGGAGCCAAAGTACAAAAGAGCGGATGATGTCGGGGTTACTGTTAGTGAGCCCGCATTCCTCGTTTCCACTTTTGTAACCTTCACCCCAGTAGAGTCCTATACCCAATATGAGCATATCCCGCTGACTCAGGGAACCGATTGACCTGGCGCCACGTTTTGACTCTACCTCCACAGCCTCAATACGAGCCGCACGTTTTTTCTCCGCCGCCCGAAGACGACCGAGAATGCCGGCGTCGTTTCGCCTTTGTACAAGTGATTGTATCTGTTTGTCCGATAGCACGATATCTCGACACCAATAACTCACGGTACTTTTGCTTGCCTTCAGCATCGTTGCGATTTTTGCAATGCTTTCTCCCTTATCCCGCAAACCACGTGCCTTCTCGCGAAGTCGGATGAAAGCCATACGAGCATGATAACACAAGGTTTCTGGATACCAGTCGGTTGTCCAGTACTTGCATGCAGTGGCGTATACGTCTATACTCACAAAAGCGGGGTGGAGCAGTAGTAGCTCGCAAGGCTCAAATTGGGCTCCCTGTTTTGTTATGTGTCGAAGACACGTTAGAAAACAGCAGTCCTTTAGGGCTCGCTCACGAGTAATTGTGGACGGAACACTTGTCAAATTCGGTGAAACCTCTCTCGCGGCGCGAGGTGGCAATACCGAGCCAAGCTTCTTAATCTGAGAAGAAGGTGTAGAGACTAGATGGCAGGCCCCAGCCCCAGTTTTGGTCCGTAGGAATTCTTATTGATCAAAACTGGAGCTGGGTGAAGGTATAGTCCAGACCACGAATCCACTGGTAGTGGAGCGGCGAAAGCCGTAGCGGTATGCATAACCTTGAGGTCGCAGGTGCAAGTCCTGCCCCCGCAACACGTAGCAAAAAAACCGCCGCAGGGCGGTTTTTTGCGTAGTGGTGCGGGGGAGCAAAGCGCTTGAGCGCTTTGCGTCAGGACTTGCAGCCCGGAGCGATGTTTTTGTTTGAGCGAAGCGAAAGGCAAAAACCGCGAGGGCGGGCTGGGCGATTTTCCGTCAGGAAAAATACGACTAGCCAAGTCCCGCCAAGTTCATCGCATCGGCAATGCACAGGCGCGTCCACCCCTCGCTGCGGCAAGTGCTACCATTGCAGGACGGTCAGGTGGAATATCGGTCGGACACTATGGATACATCGGGAGAAAAACCTTTTGCAATTCTGCGGATTCTTTTCGGAGTGGTGTGGCTTGTGGATGCTGCTTTCAAGTGGAACCCGGCATTCCTCCGTGATTTCTCCAACTACGTCCTAGGCGGAACGCAGAATCAGCCGGCCCTTGTACAATCGTGGATTGATTTGTGGGTGAAGGGGGCCAACGTGGACCCACATTTCTTCGCTATTATCGTGGCGGTGGGAGAGACCGCAATAGCGCTGAGCCTGCTGTTGGGAGTGTTCACTCAGCTCGGCATCGCGAGCGGGGTCGCGATGATGTTCGTTGTTTGGTCTACCTCCGAGGGTTTCGGCGGCCCCTACGCCGCCGGCTCCACAGATATCGGCACAGTCGTCATCTACGTTATGGTCTTTATGGCGCTGTGGCTCGGACGTTGCTGGCGGCGCTACAGCCTCGATCCGTATATACGGAGACTTCTCCCGGTTTTGTACCGGGGTTGGTAGGCGGGGCGGAGCGTTGCTAGGGCTCCCTGTTTTGTTACGTGTCGAAGACACGTTAGAAAACAGCAGTCCTTTAGGGCTCTTGCAACGCGGCAAAGACGACTTCTGTCACTGAGAAAAATGCGAAAAGCAAAAGCGCGAGAAAAAATTGTTTCCAAGACCACGTTAGGATGGCACTACCGAAAGAGAAGACAAGGTAGAGGGCAGATAATACCCACAATAGGGAATTAACCTGCAGGATGTTGTTCCACATACGGAAGAGCGTAGCATGGAACATTTCGATTGTGGAGTGCCGAAAAATCCGTACTATAAGGATTCAAAGCCGACGTAGCTCAACGGTTAGAGCGGAGCCCTCATAAAGCTCAGGTTACAGGTTCGATTCCTGTCGTCGGCACTTGACGAAGATCTGGGGGAGGGGAATGGTTAGCTATATACCCTGTCACATACTATACTGGGTGTATGGCTCCGATGTTTCGTTCCGTACAGCATGATTACTTTCGGAAGTGGTCGCCGAGCATGGCCTATGTGCTCGGCTACTTTGCAGCGGACGGCGCGATGATTCGGAACAGTCGTGGAGGGCATTTTATAGAGTTTCATAGCACAGACAAAATTCTGATCACAAAAGTACGCAGCGCTCTCAAATCCAATCACCACATTGGTGTACGAGTCCCAGCAAGGAACAAGCCGAATCACAAGATTGCATACCGACTTCAGGTAGGCAGTGTAGGAATGTATAATGACCTCTTAGCTCTCGGAATGAGTCCGAGAAAAAGCCTGACGTTACAAATGCCGACCATTCCACAAAAATACATCGGGCATTTTGTGCGCGGATATTTTGACGGTGACGGCTGCGTCTATTCCAAAAAGTTACAATTCGCAGACAGAAAGAACCAAAGGCTCGTATTGCTCAGTGTATTTTCCTGCGGGACTCTCAGCTTTCTTGAGGCACTTCTCGAGCTTCTCAAGACAAGAGGTGTACGAGGTGGGTCACTGAAGAAGAAAAAGAGTGGTAACGAGCTTGCGCTAAGCCGTCTCGACAGCGTTGCTTTATATCGGATTATGTATAATAATCTCCGTGACAGTGACATCTATTTGGGTCGTAAATATAAGCTATTCACCCACGCAATAGAGACACTGTACGGGAAAAATGCGGCCGTGGTGTAGCTGGTTAACACAGCCCCCTGTCACGGGGCAGACCGCCGGTTCGAGTCCGGTCGGCCGCGCTAGCGAGACAGAAGGCCACCTGAAAAGGTGGCCTTCTGGTTTGCTCACATGTGAGCATGCCGGCCTCGAACCGCGGGCCGCAGGCCTCGAAGAGAGACCGAAGGTTTCGAGTTGCAGCAGCAACGAGAGGCGAGCCCCGTCACTCGCGCTGGTGAGACAAAAGGCCGCCTGAGAAGGTGGCCATTTGCGCACAGGGGAGCCAAGGATAGAAGCGCGCGGATGGTACCATTTGTTAATATGCCAAAAAGAGGCCGCGGCGGTCTTGAGGGAAATATGCCAGGGGTGAGTCAGGCTCAGCGCCTCGGAGACAAAAGTTCCGATGTCAAGCTTTCTGCTCGTAAAATGGAGTCAGAAACGCAAAAACACATTGATGCGCTGTTATTCAGGTTGAAAGAGGTCGCGAGGTGGACACCACCGGGGCGGGCCTCATTCAATGTAAATAGAGTGGGGCAACGACTAGAGGCTTTTAAGAGGTCACATGCCACACACAACGAATTGGTGATGTCTGACATTTTGTATGAGGAAGGCGTACCAGTGCAAGTCATCGACGACTTCAACTACAAGTTACGGAAGGACCTTAAGCAGGATCAGCCCGCCACAGAACAGAAGTTCGGGATGGCTCATATTCGTGATCGTTATTTTTCGGGAGAAGCACTCATCGCCGAAGCAGGGCTTGAGTTCAAATCGAACGAGGGGCGAGAATGGCTCAAGGGACATATCGATCAGCAGCTCAAGAATAAACATTTTACTATTGAAACTGCGCAGTACGTCCAGCAAGAGGCGTTGCGCCTCAGTTCACAATACGGCCCGTTGGCGGCTACGCTTGCGCGACTCATCTTTGCCTGCAGTTCGAATGAAGTAGTGGGCAAAGAAGACGCCAAAGGCGATTCCCCTCGAGTGAGATTTACCGATACGGTTGAACGCCTGCGTCTCTTGACGGATGCGCGGATGGCCGAGGCGCGTATTGAGGGTGTCGCACAAAAAAACGATTTTTTCGAAAAGTTACGGGAATTCTTCCCGGTGTATGCGGATATCACCGGTACGGTGCTAAAAAACTCAAAATCGGAAGCCGCGGAAGATATCGACGATCGCTCTAAGCAAGCGCTTTCCGATTTCTTACAATCCCAGAGACTCCGAACGGCCAACCTCGCCGACACCGAGGCACGCCCGCCGGATCCGTTCCACGCATTCGCCGATGCGCTAAAAGACAAGAGCACAACAAATCCGTGGGTGCTCTCGGATGGCGAACAAACGCCTTTTGATGTCGACAAATTCCACCTCGTTTTTTCCAAAGACGTTCCGCGCGGAATCATTGCCGAATCGATACGTTTCCTTAACGAGTTCCGGCCGTCAACCCTTGCCCAAAAGTGTAACAGCGTACTTTTCTTTCTGGAAAAGTATCGTGCGCAGCAGGAAAGGTCGAAGGAGAAGAAGGGTCCGGACGAACTTCCGGCGAACCTTACAAAGGATATCCAAAGAACGCTAGATGCGATATGGGACTTGCAGAAGAGTAAAGCTCCGATGCCCACCACGCTGAAAGAGCGAGTGAGCATTCTGCGGAAGTTCGAGGAAGACAACTCCGTTACCCCGGCTGATTCGGAAGGCGGTTTGCATCCCTTCAGCGCTCTGCTGCGCATGGTGGATGCGAGAAAAATATTCATTTCAGCGAACCAGAGGCTCGAATTTACAAACTTTCTCCAGAAGATAAAGCGCATCAACCGGCCAAAAGAGCCGGAGATTCAGACCGAGGAAGGTAACAAAAAGTATCAGGAAGAACTTGCGACGTTTCGCAGAAAAATCGGCGTCATTGCCACTTCCGTGAAGCTGGTATCAAATGATCCGAACACTCTTCTCGACCTGCCTCTTTTGGAAATTGAACCGTCTTACTCGCTTCGGCACCTCGTCGCTCTTCAGGCAAATAAGTGGTTTGACCGCGACGTATTGGAAGGCGGCCCGTATCCCCATGAAGTCCCGCCCGGAGAAAAGTTAATGCCGCTGATACAGCCCAGAGACCTACTGGGCTTATCGGAGGAGCATCTAGAGAAAATCAGGCGCAATTTCTCTTCCGCGAAGGGAGTCGATGAGGACACGAAGAGACGATGGCTCGAAGATACGGGGCGGGCGTGGAGCGAGTTGGGTACCGAGGTACGTGATGTGTACGACCAGATTCTTACATTCACGCGGAGGCAGGTTCAATCATACTTCGGCATTAAAGAGAAAGAATACGGTATCGCCTTTTATCCGAGTGCCACGAGTGCGGTGAATGACCTCGCCAACCGGCTTATTCGGCCCATCGAACGCGGCAAAGATTACATTTTCATCTTCGATCAAGAATTTGACGGGGTTACCAAACCGTTCATCGCCAAGGGAGCAAGAGCGATCGCCATACAAAGTTACGATGCGGAAGGTCGCTCCAAGAGTCCCGACACAATTCTCGCCGAGATGCGCGTTCTCTCGGCTCGCGAGGGAGGTAGAGAGCCGTTGTTGTGTGTGATGAGCCCAAAAACGCGTCTTGGTGACGCTATTATGGTTTCGGAGGATGAGTCGCAATCTAACCTTGCAAATGTGGGCAGGTTGAATGAGGCCCTAGAACGCGAATGGCCCGGCATGTTCCGTTTGGGGGACGGGTGTCAATCGGTCGGACGCACCCGCGGGGAGAGCGAGCTCGATAAGCTCCATTTTCACGGTTTTATTATCAGCGGAGGCAAAGCGCTCGGCATCGGCGGGAACGTCGGCGGACTAATTCTAAAAAAGAACCCTCCTTCCGAAGAAGAGAAAATTGAAACGGAAAGAGATAGGGATGCCGACGATGAACGGGCTCGCGATTATATAGAAGGGGCGTCGGCTGCACTCACCGAGCGGGAACAACCCGTTGAGGCTCCCGTATCAAAACGCGCCAGTTGGTTTAGTCACCATCCTGATTTGGAAGTCAGGAAGAACCCCGTCAAAGGCCTAAGTTGGAACGAGGGGTCGGCAAATAGGGTGAATATTGCGGCGCTTGGTATAGCGCTACAGCAGCAAAACTCAAAGGTTGATACCTATGTGACGACGACAGTCGCAGACGACCCCCGTCAAACGAGGGACAGAACGGCAGAGCACTCCAGACGCATGACTGCATCCGCCATCGCACGGGCTAGGACATATGCCGCCGACCTTATAAAAGACTTGTACACAACGCCGGGCTTATCATTCGGAGGTAAAGAAGCGGGTGAACTCCTAAGCGACCCCGCTATCAGCAGGCAATTCGGCTGCGAGGTAACACATCCGAGACACAGAAATTCGACGGACTACACCTATGTCACGCTCTCGTTCCCCAGCCTCTCCCGTCACACAGGCGAAGGTGAAGTCGCGGAGGGTGACCCAATTGAGGGTGGCGAATATTTCGCATTCCTCCAGAAAGAACTTTCCAAGCCCGGATACGGATATACCGTTGATGCCGAGGGCCCGAAGGGGATACGGGTGTCTTTCACGCGCTACCAAACCCCGGAAAATATCGGCCGGCTATTCGATGCCATCCGTGAGATTCATGTCGCTTCTTTGGAAAGGAGAATGCGGCGTAAAGAAATATCGACTTTCGAAGAATTGTGTCGCCAATCCCCGAATCTCTAGCCGATATTGCCTTTCTTTGATGGGGCGCGTAGAGTAAATGGGCTACTGCACTTATGAGCAAAGAGAAAAACAAGTCGGTAATGTATAGCGGAGCGGAAGAGGTCGAGCGGACGCTCCATGACGAGTTCCTGCCGGAGGCGTTGCGAAAATCCCGACATCGCGAATTGCGGGTCTTGCAAGAACGACTGAGAGCACTCTCTCGGAAGTTCGAAGCGCCTCTGAGGATATTCGACATCGGAATAGGGGACGGATATGTGCCGCTTCGTTTTGATAAAGAACTTCTTCAGGATGTCGAACAATATGTGGGTATAGATAACAGTCCACAGGAAGTACAGCACTGTAAACGGAATGTTCGCCAGGCGGGTCTTACAGATAAGATAAAAACATTTGAATTTGATGCAATACATCTTGAGGATGCTTTATTTCGGCAAAAACTTCCGCTACCTTTTCACGCAATAATCTCGACCTGGTTTACTCCCGGTAATTTCAGGCCCGATGAGATCAAACTCGAATGGGACGATAGTGGCCGCATCGTTCCGTATCCGAAGCGTGTTCTCGAACCAAACGAGAAATTCCAAGAAGTGTTTTCTGACGCGTATGACCTATTAGCGAGTGGCGGAGAACTGATACTTGGCTCTACGTACATAGATTCTCCGGCTACGCGGATAAAACAAGAGGAGTTTTATAAGAATTGCGGCATGCACGTGATCACCTCGGAGGATGACACGTTTACAGCTACCCAGGAAGGTTTCTGGTCGCAACGGTTTACCGAAGAGAGGATATATTCTTATTTGAATTGGGTTACGCGAGGGGATATCGAGCTGATACCGATCAATACGGACGGCCTCTCCCGAATGGTCGTTGTAACGAAGAGTTGACCGACCTTGTTTGTGAGAGTTTGCTTTTTTCGGCACCATACGTAGAGTTATTGCATGCTCCGCAAATTGCTCGAAAGCATAGGGCTCAATGCCAAGGAGGCCGAGGTATATTTGGCTTGTCTTAAGCTTGGAACGCAGGATATCAACACTTTGAGCAAGGAAACGAAACTCGCGCCGTTCGACGTGAGCGTCATCCTTACCAACCTTCTCGACAGGGGATTCGTCAGCAAATTCTCCCGGGAGAAGGATTTCTTTACTCCGCAGGAGCCGGGGGTCCTCGTCAATATTCTCGAGAACGGCAAGATGAGACTCGAGACGAATATCTCGAATTTCAAAAAACACCTGAAGCACTTCGAGGATTACATGAATCCGTCTTTCACCAAGCCGGAGATTGCCTTCTATGAAGGAGCGGAGGGAATCGTTGCCGCATACGAAGATACGCTGACATCAAAAACGGAAATCCTCGCGTTCGCATCCATCGATGATACAGAAAATATCTTGCCGGAGTACGTGCCCAAATACTACAAGCGCCGCAAGGCGGCGAAGATACCGATACGCGCGATTTTCCCCGACACGAAAATGGCGCGTGCGCGCCAAAAGAAAGATGCCGAAGAATTGCGCGAAAGCCGGCTCCTGCCGAAATCAGTCTTGAATATCGAAATTGAGATAAACGTGTACGACGACAAAGTCGCGTATTTCTCGATTCCGGAGAAACTCGCCATCATCGTCAAAAGCAAGCTCATCGCCGCGAGCATGCGGGAAATGTTTGGCCTCTGCTGGAAAATGGCGGATACCTACGCCGCAGTAGCCGAGCCGCCCAAGCCCGCGTCAGCTAAGAAGAAACAGTAGCTTTCGCCGTTTTCTTGTATTCCGCGTGATTTGCGGGGCCCGACGCCGCTATCTGGTCCATTTCGTACGTCCGCACCTGGAATTCGATGAGTTTTCCTTCCAGACAACTGAGTACGGTATGCACGCTCCGGTAGCCGTTCTCTTTCGGTTCAGCAATGTAATCCTTGTAGCGCTCCGGAAAATGCCGCCAAAGCTTGTGAAGTACTTCAACCGCTTTCCGGCAATCTTTTTCGGATGATGTCAGTATGCGGAAGCCGTGGATATCGTAGATGTCGTTGATGCTTTTGTTCTTAAGCGCCACCTTACTGTAGACGCCGTAGATGTTCTTGACCCTGTTCTCTATCGAAAAGTCCTTGATGCCCGCTTTCGAGAGGGCGTCTTCAAGTATCCCGCGAATGGAAAGGATGAGGTGTTGGTCAATGAACATTTGCTTCTGGACGACGCTCTCAAAAAGAGCGAAATTCTCGGGGTCAAAGGTTTTGAATATTGCGTCCTCAAGCATGTACCGGAGTTTCCAGAGACCGAAGTGGTTGGCCACATCGAGCCATTCGCGGTAGCGTTTTTCTTCGGGCAGCAGCACTTTGTTCTCATGCAGGTCATACAAGGTCTCAAGCAAAGAGAGCGTCACGCATTCGCTGGAACTATGGAGCGGGTCGCGTACGGCGAGAAATTCTTTCGGGTGCGGAAGAGCCTTGAGCATCGCGGTTTTCAAGTGCCAGATACGTTTGCACTTCACGGGGACATACGCCCCGGCCTCCAAAGCAGGGGGTGTAAGGAATGCCAGCCAGATACGGGGAGGAATCTTCAACCGCTTTTCAGCTTCCAGAATCTTTTTACAGGCGAGCTTGGCCGTGAGGAACGGTTGAAACTCCGCGGGAAAAAGTGCTATATAGTCCTCAAAGTACCGCTTCGGGAGAGCCATATTCGTTAGTTATACGCACAATAAGCCGCGGGGGCAACCGAGGGGGATTTCCACAGGCGGGGGTGCGGAAGGTGGTAGTATGGATGACATATGGTTACGATTCACGGCGGAGGGGTAAAGATGGAGATGCCACAAGGCCCAGAGAAGCCTAAGGGGTTTGACTTCAAACCAATTGAAGATTCAGCGACATTCTTCGAGTACAAGACAACAATTGAAAAACTGGAATGGGACCCGGGTGATACAAGCGAGGGGCGAGTAAAGATGCGGGAACGGACCCCGGATTTAAAGAAGCTGTATCTGCAGAGTTTGAATAAAAACAATCGCCTGAAACTTTTTCTTATCATGGACGGGGAAAAAGTCGACGGATTTGCCGCGATAAAAATTGACGCCCAAGATGAGGTAGGGAAACGCCTCGGTATCATCACCCACTTGTGGCTTTCCGAGCGCCGTCGCCAGGGAGGCACACTCCTCGATATTCTCGATTCGGCGGAGAAGCGTATGCGCGCAGAAGGTTGCACAGACGGGGCAATCAACGCACCCGTAGCGCTTCCCACATTTGAGCGTGTGGCCGGACATACTAAGCCCAGTAATTTCTTCGAGCTTAAGAGTGCGGCGAATGACAACGAACCCCGAAGAGAAGCCGTTGAGAGGAAGGTCGCTTAACCATGAAAACACCGCGTGAGATTTATGCGGCATACAATATAATGCCGGCTTTGCAGACGCACCAGCTTCGCGTCGCGGCGGTGGGAAAGTTGATTTGCGACAATTTCACACAGCCTGTTGGGAAGAATGACGTAATTCTCGCGTGCCTCTTCCACGACATGGGGAATATAGTCAAATTCAAACTCGGGCAAATCCCGGAATTTCTTGAGCCGGAAGGACTAGCCTATTGGGAGAACGTTCAGCGCGAATATAAACTAAAATACGGCGGCGCCGACCAACACGCGGTGAACGAGGCGATTGCCCGCGAGCTCGGGCTTTCAGAAGAGGTCATCTCATACATAGCCGCAGTCAGCTTTTCTAAGGTCGGCGAGGTCGTGAAGTCGGCGTCTTTCGAGAAAAAGATCTGCGAGTATTCTGATTCGAGGGTGGGGCCTCACGGCGTGCTTTCTCTCGACGAGCGTTTGCGCGACGGTCGCACGCGGTATCTGAACCGCATTGATGCAGCGCAACAAGACGGAGTCGCAGCACCTGCCGATACATTTGAGGAGCTTATGAGGTTGGAGTATGAGCTTGAGGAGCAGATATTTACCGTTGCAGACATCACGGCCGAAGCCATAACCGACGCGGCGGTCGCGCCGCTCATCGAAGAATTGTGGGAGTATACCGTTGCGTGATAGTATCGTTTTGTTGCCGTTGTAGCTCAGTTGGTAGAGCACGTCATTGGTAATGACGAGGTCTCCGGTTCAATTCCGGACAACGGCTCAAGAATCAAACTCAATGGCTTTTCAGAGGCCGAGATGCGCGCGGCGCGAAGCGCCGCGTAGGGGGAAATGGGCAAACCGCGCGCTTCGCGCGCGTGGATTGAGAGGTTCAATCCGAAAACTTTTTGGAGGGGGGATTTTTTGGAGGGGATGTCTTCTGACTTCGCTATTTCATCAAGATGCGAAGCGTCTTGAATCCAATTCCGCACAGGTTCAACCCACGCGGCGGGGGCTCGTTCAAGACGGACGATTTGTTCCTCAATCGTCCGGCGCTCGCCTATCAGCGTGCGGCGGCGCGAAAGATACTCCTCGCGCTCTAAATCCTCGGCAACGTACAAATCTGTAAGGCGAGCGAGCGTGCGCGAGATTGCGTCCGCTTTCTCGCGCAGTCCTTGAACGGCCTCTGCCGCCGTTTTTGAGGCGCTAGCCGCTTCCGTATCGAGCATCGCCGACAAAGGCGATACCCATTCCTGCGGCATGGCGTACTCGCCAAGAAGCACCGAAAGTTGCGAATCCAACAGTTCGCTTCGCACCGGCGCTTCTTTGCATCTCACGGCCTTGTTCTTGCGCGTACAGCGGTAGTAAGTGTAGTGATGCACGTTGCCGTTCTTCTGGTGCTTCTCTTTCACTTCGGCCGTGATGCCCATGCCACAGAAACGGCATCGCAAAAGTCCGCAGAATGGCGCAGGGTCGGTCTTGATTGCGAGCGTCCGGCCACGGCCGCGAAGCACGACGTTCGCTTTGTCAAAAAGCGATTTTGAGATAAGCGGCGAATGATTGCCCTCGTACACCTCGCCCGCGTAGCGGAAGTGTCCGTAATAAAACGGATTTTGCAGAACGAACGAAATGCGCGAGATATGGACGCGGCGATTTCCTTTGGACATCACGCCCGCCTCCTCAAGAAATATCGCCAAGCCATCGAGTGTAGATTTTCCGTCCGCATATCTCTCAAACATCTCGCGCACAAGCGCGGCGTTCTTTTTGTGGACTCGGATTGTTTTTGTGCGCGGGTCGTTCAGGTAGCCGATAGGGGCGAGTCCGGGATATATCCCTTGCCGTGCTTTCTGTCGTAATCCTCGCGCGGTGTTCGCGCTCAACTGGCGGATGTATTCATTCGCCATGCCGAGTTCAACGGACATCATCAAGACATTGTCGTTTGGATAATGCGAGCGGTCGTGCGTTTGAATATGACGAATGATGTCTTGTTGCAAAAGCCACTGAATTTGTCCGCCATCAACTGGGTTTCGCGCGAGGCGATCTATCTTCCAACAAATTATTCCTTGCGCTTCGCCACGCCCAATGCGCGACATCATGTCGTTGAATATCGCGCGGCCGGGGATTTTTGCGGATTTCTTTTCCACAAACTCCTCTACAATTTCCAAACCATCGCGTCGCGCGAGCACGCGAAGTTCTGCAAGTTGCGACTCAATGGACAGCACTTGCTTGTCCTCGACATCGGTGCTTTTGCGAGCGTAGAGAAAATAGTGCATATGTAGTATTATATCAATGAATGCTAAGATAATCTCTATGAAGCTCGGCATCATCCTACAATCCAATAATCCCGAACACATTTGGAATACATTCCGTCTGGGAATCACATCCCTTAAGGCTGGTCATGCGGTTGAAGTCTTTTTGATGAGCGAGGGGTCGGAACTCGACGCCATCCCGGACAGTAAGAATTTTGATATTTCGGTAAAAGTATCGGAGTTCAAAGAGTTGAAGGGTCAAATTTATGCATGCGAAAGTTGTTTGAAAGTGCGCGGTAAGAGCGAGAGCAAAGTGTGTCCTGTTTCCACAATGTCCGACTTACTCAAAATGGTCGAGAGCTCGGATAAGGTTTTAGTATTTGGCTAACGAATATGCAAAAACTCATTTTCACAATTCTTTCTATAGTTGTCGTCGGTTCATTTACTCAAAGTGTAAATGCTCAAATGATGGGCGGATTTTCCAATTCTTCGGCGGATTGGAACGCCGTCGTCGAGCATACTGCACGCGAAGAACAAGAGGGCAAAGAGCTGTGGAATAAGCTTCAAGCAAAAGAGATTGCCTGCGAAAATCTAAACGATGAGCACTACGGAGTTCTTGGCGAGTATTTTATGGGTCAGATGTCCGGTGAGTCGCATGCCGCCATGAACGCCATGATGATTCAGGCGCATGGCGAAGACGGCGAGGAGCAGATTCATATTGTCATGGGTAGACGGCTCTCCGGTTGCGATACATCGGCGGCATTTCCGGCAATCAGCGGTGGCTGGATGCCGATGATGAATATGATGTGGGGAGGATGGTCGTCTCCTCTTGGTGGCAGTAACTCAATAAATAATATGATGAACTTTGGATTCGGGTCTTTCGGCGGCTTCGGCTGGATTTTCATGATACTCTGGTGGGTCTTGATAATCGCCGGAATTGTCGCGCTTATCAAGTGGCTCACGAGCCAATCACGCGGCACGCACAATCACGAAAGATCCGCGCTTGATGTTTTGAAGGAACGATACGCCAAGGGCGAAATTGATAAGAGAGAGTTTGAGGAAAAGAAAAAAGATTTGGGAGCTTAAGGGAGCTTTCGCGTAAGCGAGTGCGCGCGAATAGATCCGCTATGGCAACTTCTGCCTGTGGATAGCGTCACGACCGATACACCGTCTTGTACTTCAGCATGCACCAGATGACGTTCACGAGTTGTCGCCGC
>MFKY01000018.1 GCA_001781175.1 Candidatus Kaiserbacteria bacterium RIFCSPHIGHO2_01_FULL_55_37 | reverse complement strand
TACCGACGTGACGAACCGCGCCCCTTGTTTTCCGTATATGTACATGCCGAGGGCCGCGATGGCGACGACCTGCACGGCAACAATAAATAGTATGAGAGTGACTCTGTGCTTCACCCGTGCATGCTATATATCTTTGTGTCCAAAGTCCACGGCACGGCGGCCGCGCCGTACAACTCCGGCTGCGAGCCGACCGTGGTATAGTATATTTTTATGCTCCCGTATCGAGATAGCAGGTTGACGTATATCGCACTCGCTATTTTCTTTCTCATCGTCCTCGGCTACGCATACTACGAGGCGCGCGGTCTGCTCTTCGGGCCGACAATTACCGTCAATTCGTCGATAGCGGAGGTACACGACCCGTTCGTGACCATAAAAGGGCGCGCGGACCGGATATCTTCCATCTCAATGAACGGCAAATCTATTCCCGTCACTGAGGACGGGGTATTTGAAGAGCCATACCTCCTCTCACCCGGCTACAACCGCATCGTACTCGACGCAAGCGATAAATACGGACGCACCCGCAGGCAGGCTATCGAGATCGTCTACACGCCATCGACGACAACGACGAAGACAAATCTCCCCACAGCGACAACGACGGCCTCATCCACCCCTTCGACAGGATCAGGGCAAGCTACCCCGTCCACTCCCACCCCTTGATACTTGCTACTTGATACCTGATACTTACCCAAATATGGTCGGATTCAAAAAGAAGGAAAAAACTCCCCCAAAGACGACGGGCTCGGGAAGCGACGCCGATATCGAGCGCGCTATCTCGCAGATAAAGACGAAATTCGGCGACGAATCCATCATGATGCTCGGCGCACAGCCGAAAGTGGATGTAAATGCGATTCCCACGGGCTCCATCGGCATAGATTGGGCGCTCGGCATCGGCGGGCTCCCCCGTGGACGCATCATCGAAATATTCGGACCGGAATCGTCCGGTAAGACGACCCTCTCGCTGCATGTCATCGCTGAAGCGCAGAAAAAAGGTGGTGTGTGTGCGTTCATCGACGCAGAGCATGCAGTGGATCCTGAATATGCAAAAAAACTTGGCGTGGACACCGCTTCACTTCTTATTTCTCAGCCCGATACCGGCGAGCAGGCGCTCGAAATCGTCGAATCGCTCGTCCGCTCCGGGAAGATAGACGTCATCGTTATCGACTCGGTCGCCGCCCTCACTCCAAAGGACGAGATAGAGGGCGACATGGGCGCACAGCACGTTGGTAAGCAGGCACGACTCATGTCGCAAGCGCTGCGAAAGCTCACTGCAATCGTGAGCAAGACGAAGACTGTCATCATCTTCATCAATCAGATACGCATGCAAATAGGCGTCATGTTCGGAAACCCGGAGACGACGCCGGGCGGCAAAGCGCTCAAGTTCTACACGTCGGTACGTATCGACATCCGCCGCATCGCGCAGATAAAAAAGGGTGAGGAGACGATGGGCGGCAGACACCGCGTGAAGATAGTGAAGAATAAAGTCGCCGCGCCGTTCCGCCAGACCGAATTCGACATGCTCTACGGCGAAGGCATTTCCAAAGAGGGAGAGGTGCTTGCCCTCGGTGAGAAACTCGGATTTATCCAAAAATCGTCCGGTGGAGCCTACAGCACGGGCGAAACTAAAATGGGCCGCGGCTACGACGCCGCACGCACGTTCCTACGCGAGAACAAACCGATACTGAACCAGCTCTTGAAAGACATCAAAAAGGGATTGAACGAAGGCGGTGGAGTCCAAGGCAAAAGCGCGCCGCAGGGAGACGAATAGACCGAAACAGATGGACAAACGGGTTTTTTTGGCTAGAATGCTCCCACATGTCCATGCTTGCATATAATGAAGTGTTGCCGAAAAGGCTTATTATCGTCGACGGCGAGCCGTACGAGGTGCTTTCGGCGTGGGTGTTCCGCAAACAGCAGCGCAAACCCGTCAACCAGGTAAAGCTCCGCAACTTGAAGACCGGCTCGATGGCGGAACAAACATTCCACGTCTCCGACAAAGTTGAGGAAGCCGAAGTCGAATCGCGCCCCGCTACTTTCATATACGAACGCAACGGCGAGTGGTTCTTCCACGAGGCCAAGGACAAATCGAAGCGATTCACGCTTGATGCGGACCACATCGGAGACTCGGGAAAGTACCTCAAAGGAAACACGGAGGTTGAGGTGCGCTGGTTTGATGAGAAGCCGATACAGGTGAAGATTCCCGTCAAGATGGACCTTAAGGTCACTGAAGCGCCGCCGAACACCCGCGGTAACACCGCGCAAGGCGGCAGCAAGGTCGTCATTCTGGAGACCGGCGCCCCCATGGATGTCCCGATGTTCATCGAAACGGGCGACGTCATCCGCATCAATACCGAGACAGGCGAGTACGTCGAGAGAATCTAAGGGAGAATACGCCTGCCCCTAAAGGACTGCGATTTGTCGTCGCGCTATGCGCGAACAAATCGGGAGCCCGTAGCCAGCGCGGAGCGCTGTGGTACCGGGGTCGAGCGGCTCTAAACCGCCCCGCGGGCTATATAATTGCCACCATGCCGGTAAGTATCGTGGCGGAAGGAGGCTCGATGCGCGCGGCCTATGTTGTCGGAGCGGTGAACGCACTTTTTTCACATTATGGTCTCAAGCGTGTTGATGTCGTTACTGCTACGTCCGGCTCGGCGCCGGCAATGACATTTTATGCCGCTGGCTCTTTCCCTTCCTGCTACGAAGGGTGGCGCGAGGAGGTCCCCTCTCCGAGATTGCTGGGTTTTTCGAATCTCCTACGTCACCGTCCCTACTTCGACATTGATTACCTCGTGGATGTCATTGTGCGCGAACGCGTCGGACTGGACGTCGCCGCCCTCAAACGCTCCCCTGTGCGACTTGTCTTACCGGTGACTTCTTACCGGACCGGGCACATCGAATATGTAGACTTCAGTACATCGAAGCTTGATGTATTCGACGTGATGCGCGCCGCAATGAGCATTCCGATAGCCTACAATAAGACCGTGCAATTGGACGGCAACGCCTACTTCGACAGTCACCTCGGAAATCCGCTGTGCCTCGACAATCCGTACATCGCAGGCACGAAGAAGATAATAATACTGACCTATCCGCTTGAGTACGTGTGGTCGCGCAGGAAAAAAATGCAGGCCCGGATTTTCCGTCCTCTCATCAGTCCCGTCGTCTACCGCGCGCTTCTGGCTTCGTTCGACAAACGTGCCGAGGCAATGCGACAATGCACCGAGCTTATGCAGACCGGGGACGTGGTAATCGCTCCGATGAAGTTGGAAGGCAGGTCACTCGATAACAGTTCGCGAAACATCAACTTCCTTATCCGACAGGGATACGAAGACACTCTGAATAGTCTGCCCCTCCGTGATTTAATTGGTAAGATGCGGACCTCACCGCGGGCAGACTTTTATTTCCCGACCCCGACTGTCGTATGAATATCAGCATCGTGGCGGAAGGAGGCGGCATACGTGGGGCCTATGTCTTCGGCGTAGCAGAAGCATTGTGGTCACATTACGGACTTCACCGAGTCGATGTTGTAGTCGGCACCTCAGCCTCTGCCGGTACCGTTGCGTATTATGCTTCAGGGCAACACCGCCTTGGCCGGCCGGTCTGGTTAAATGAAATTTCTTCGCCTCGTTTCATTAATGCACGAAATATCCTGCGCAACAGAACGGTCGTTGATATCGACTACATGATCGATACCGTCTTCAAACGACGTTTCCCGCTCGACCCGATTGCACTCAAGTCGTCCCCTGTCCGCTGCATCATCCCTGTTGAATCGTACCGCACCGGTAAGATCGAGTACATTGATGCAACGGAGTCACCATTCGACATATTCGAGGTCCTCCGGGCCTCAAGCGCCGTTCCCATCGTGTACCACAAACTGGTCACGCTCGGAAACGAAAAATATTTCGACCCGTATTTTACCGAGCCTTTGTCGTTGGAGAACTCGTATGTCTGCGGATCAAGAAAAATAATCATCCTCAGCAAGCCGCGGACACGCGTATCGCTGCGCAGCGCGCGAATAGCGGAACTCTGGCGACCGGCACTACCAAGAAGGATATACCGCACACTCCACGAATCGGACGCACGAAGGAACGCGATGATGGATACGTGCGACTCTCTGGAAAAAGACGGTGACGTCATCATCGCTCCCGCTGCGTTGTACGGAAAAAACCTGGACAACAGGCCCGCAGTCATCGCAGACCTCTTCCACCGCGGTTATGAGGACGCTCTCGCAAACGAGCCGCTGAAAAAGCTGATTGCTGAACTTAAGGCTCGACCGCGCAGCGATTTCTACTTTCCCGCATACCTATGAACATCGGCATCGACATTGTCCGTATTTCGCGCGTTGAAGAGATGCTACGCGACCCCGTGCGCGCGGGCGAGGTGTTCGCACCGGAGGAAATGACCGCAGATATTCAGACGATGGCCGGGCGATTCGCGGCAAAAGAGGCGTACTTCAAGGCGGTCGGCGAAAAACGAGATTGGAAATCGGTCCTGGTCCTGAAACACGAAGGGGGTATGCCGTATCTCGTCTGCCCCGAGGAAAACAGGGCAAAAGTGAGCATCAGCCACGACGGCGACTATGCAACTGCTATAGTTCTAATCGAATAGTATGAAAACCGAGTTACGGACAATCACCGACATTATTGGGTCGTTCGACGCAAGACGCGGCACCGCAATCATATACAAGAACGGCTTCAGAACCTTCCGCTATTCATATCCCCAACTCGCCTCTCTCGTCCGTAAGTGTGCGTCTCTGTACAATAAGCACGGTATACACGCCGGGGACAAAATCGCGCTCTGGGGACCCAACCGCCCCGAATGGGTCATTGCGCATCTGGGTGCTGTCTATTGCGGCGCCGTGGCGGTGCCGATAGACATACAAGCACTGCCTGAGGCTGCGGCAAAGATTGTCCAACATTCAGAGGCGCGCCTCATCGTCAAGTCCGCATCGCGCAAACCGTATCTCACGGATGTCCCGACGCTTATCATGGACGACCTGGAATTTGACCTCGACCTTCCGGAGGCCGCTCCTCGGGAAACGCGCGAGGATGAGCCCGTGGATATCGTCTACACATCCGGAACGACCGGCGACCCCAAGGGGGTGGTGCTCACGCACGGCAACATCATGTCGAACGTGCGGGGCATTATCGAACACCTCCGCGTCGACGAGCGGGACTCTATCCTTTCACTGCTTCCGATAAGTCACATGCTCGGCAAAACGTGCGGCGTACTTGCCCCGCTCGCGTCGGGAATGTCCGTTGTCTTTTTGGGAACAATGACCGCGGGCGCTATGTTTGCCGCATTCCGGCAGGAGCGCATTACCATCGTTCTTGCCGTACCGCGGATACTCCAGGGAATACGCTCCGGCGTCGGGTCGAAGCTGCAAAGCGGCGGGATAGGTCGGATGCTCTCCCGGCTATCAGTACTGACCGCGGGCGCACCCCGGGCCGTAAAAAAAATATGCTTCTTCCTCATACACCGGCCTTTCGGTTTTTCGCTGCGCTTTTTCGTCTCCGGTGGAGCCGCGATTGATGCGGCAACGGTCGATTTTGCAAACCGGTTCGGTTTTAAAATACTCCAGGGATACGGTCTCACCGAATGCTCACCGATTCTGACCGCGGAGCGCGAGTCGGAGGCTGGCGGCAAAAGCTCAGGAGTTGTTATCAGGGATGTGAAGCTCCGCATTGCTCAGGACGGCGAGATACTCGCCCGCGGGCCGAACATATTCACCGAATACTATAAAGACCCGGAACGTACCGCGGAGACTTTCAGAGAAGGCTGGTTCCTGACGGGAGACTTCGGAGAGCTTGACGCGGGCGGGCACCTTTTCATCAAAGGCAGAAAAAAGGAGACTATCGTGACGCCGGCCGGAGTGAATGTGTACCCCGATGATGTCGAACCCGTCCTGAATGCCGTGCACGGGGTCAAGGAGTCTTGTGTGGTCGGCATACCGCGCGAGGACGGCGAGGAGGTACATGCCGTCGTAATCCCGTCGGACCCCTCGGCCTCTGCAACAGATATCATGCACACCGCAAACGGCCATTTGAACTCGAGCCAACACATTCAATCATTGTCATTCTGGGCCGGCCCGGAATTCCCCAAGACGACGACCCTAAAGATCAAACGCGGACAAGTCCGCGAAAGTGTCAGAGAGGCGAGAAAGGGTCATGTTGCGGCCGCCGTCGCACCATCGAAGCTGCGAAGTCTGATATCCCAAGTGACGCGGGTGCCGGTGGAGGAGATAGCGGAGAATTCACGTCTTTACGCCGACTTGAAACTGGACTCAATCGGGCGTATCGAGCTCTCCTCGCTCATAACCCAGGAGTACTTCTTTGATTTCGAAGAGGACCATATCACCGAAACGACGACCGTTGCAGACCTCGAGAGAGTCGTCGCATCACGTGCGAAACTAAATTCATATTTTAACTTCCCCGGGTGGCCCCACTGGCGGATAATGGTCGTCGCGCGATTCTTGGGAATGGAGCTGCTCCAAGCCAATATCGCGCGATTTTTCGTCCGGGAAACCGTCCGCGGAAAAGAAAACTTGCGCGGATTGCACGGCCCCGTAATTTTCGCAGTCAATCACGTGAGCTTCGGTGATCATGCGGTCATATTTCGCGCCCTGCCCTTCCGGTACCGTTACATGTTCGCCTCACCCGCGTTCGCCGAATTCTTTTTCCTGGATAAGAGCAGGCCATTCTGGGAACGCGCCTGGAAGAAGTTCACGTACTTTTACGGAGCGGCGACGATGGCGCTCTTCCCTACATCGGAAGTCTATAGCTCAAAGCGCGCACTCGAACACACCGGCGGCATCATCGACAACGGCGAGAGTATTCTTATTTTCCCCGAAGCGGAACGAACGCGTACGCATGAAATGCTTCCGTTCAGAAAAGGCACCGCAATATTACTGAAGAACTTACGCGTACCAGTCGTCCCTATCGGCCATCGCGGGATGGAATATATTTATCCGCGCGACGCCGCATTCCCGCGCTTCGGAAAAGCGACGGTTAACATCGGCAAACCGATTACGTTCGGGAAAGAATCGATAGAGGAAATAACCGCCCGACTCGAGACGGAGGTTGAGAAACTCAGACATCTCTAAAAAATACATGCTACGCTTCCCATCATGAAGTCCCGGGAACGTGCCGCGATGTTGCTCACACAAGCCGGCATCACCCCCGACGGGAGCAATCCTTGGGACCCACAGATACATAACGAACACCTCTTTGACCGCTTGTTCGCGGGGGGTACGCTGGCACTTGGAGAAAGCTACATGGACGGCTGGTGGGACGTAGAGGATTTATCTGAGTTTATTTTCCGGCTATTTCGATCTGACAGCGCGCAACAAATGCTCCGCATAGGCATGGTCCCCCAGATTATTAAGTCGAAACTGTTCAACTTACAAAATCGAAGTCGGGCACGGAGGGTCGGAGAAGATGTCTACGACATCGGGAACGACCTTTATGAGGCCATGCTCGGGCCAAGCATGTCCTACACCTGTGGCTATTGGAAAGAAGCATCAAATTTGGACCAGGCGCAAGAAGCAAAGTTGAATCTCATTTGCCGCAAGCTCGGCCTGAAACCCGGAGACCGTATACTCGACATAGGTTGCGGATGGGGGAACTTCCTCGCGTACGCCGCCCGAAAGTACGGCGTCTCCGGCGTGGGTATTACAGTATCGAAAGAGCAAATCACCTTTGCCCGCGAAGTCGTGCGCGGGCTGGACGTTGAGATACGCTTCGAGGACTACCGTGACGCGGTAGGAAAGTTCGACCATATAATTTCAATCGGCATGTTTGAACACGTCGGACCAAAGAATTACCGCGTATTTATGAAAAAGGTGCGTAGTCTGCTATCCGACGACGGCCTATTTTTACTCCATACTATCGGACACAGTAAAGTATCGCGAAGCCTCGAGCGTTGGTTCAACAAGTATATTTTCCCCAACGGTCATTTGCCGTCGATAACGCACGTAGCCAAAGCGACGGACCAGCGAAACATCTTCGACAAGTCCGTCCTGACGATGGAAGATTGGCACAATTTTGGTGCTGATTATGACAAGACTTTAATGGCTTGGTACGCCAATTTTGAACATTCGTGGCCGGAACTAAAGGGAAAATACGACGAACGTTTTTATCGTATGTGGAAATATTATCTTCTTGTGTCTGCGGGAATGTTCAGAGCACGATACCTGCATTTGTGGCAGATTGTGTATTCAAAAAATGGCGTCGTGGGAGGATACACACCAACGCGTTAGGAGTTAGCGCCGGGCACAGCTAGCGGGCAAGCGCTTGTGCGGTAACCGCGACTACGTAAATGCCGGCGGTGTTCATGGTGTACGCGAGCACAATGAAGCTTCGCAGGCGTATGCCGGAAAGCCCCATCATGAGCAGCCCTATCTCATCGGGCAGCGGCGAAGCAATGACGATGGCGCCAAGGAGCGGTACGGTCCACCACAGCGCGCCCTTCGCGAGTACTGCCCCCATGTGGCGCAGTCGCGGACTGAAGGCGGCTCGGATGATGTAATTCGCCAGCGGGCTGTGGAGAAACCTGAATATCAAAATATCGCCACAGACCGCACCTGCACCGCCGAATACTGCGACCTTCCACGGTGCGATATGTTGACCCAGTTCTCCGAGCGCGACGATTGCGGGTGCAGTGGTAAGTATCGAGGTGAAGAATATGCCGCTGATGAAGCTGCTTATTTCCTCGAACGCCGCCGCATGTTCTACAAACGCTCCCATAGCATCGGTCTTCAGGAGCCAAATCGAAAGCAAGATGCTGATAACGAGCGCCCACGCTTCGCGCGTGATACCGACCGGAATTGCGTTCGGATGAGTTTTGCGGATGATGTGTACCATCCCGCGTATTATATCCCGCTTTGCTGCGGCTTATTTCTGAATGAAAGGCAGAAGCCTACATGTCGGCCCGCTGCTGCAGGCCGCACGTCGGCCCCGCCTCGCGATCCCAAGCGCCGTCGCGCTTGGGCCCCTCGCTCCGGCCGCTTCTGCCTCTTATCCAAAATTACTTTTGGATAAAGGGCAGAAGCCCCATAAAGCGCGCACGCTTGATGGCGGCTTCGACTGCGCGCTGTTGCTTCGCTGTGAGACCGCTCTTAGTGCGACCGACGATGCGGCCGTGCGGATTGATGAACTGCTTCAAAAGGTCGACATCTTTGTAGTCGACGTGCTGAATGTCATTTTGTGTGAGAATGTTGTTGCTCATAGTTTTATTGATACTTGATACCTGCTACTTGATACTTGATACTTTTCTAGCGAAGCTAGAATGGTATATCATCCGGATTTATATCATCTTTCGGGTACTCAATGCCACTTCCCCCGCCTGACGTGGTGTCTTCGGGTGGTGTCTGGTCGTCCCCGCTCCCGGCCGTCGAACGGGCGCCGCTTCCGCTGCCCTTCGGTCCGAATTGCACACGGTCGGCGACGACTTCGGTGCGGTACTTTTTCTCACCATCCTTTTCCCAGCTGCGCGTCTGGAGGCGACCCTCTACGTAGACTGAGCTACCCTTTTTGAGGTACTGATTGACGGTGTCCGCCTGGCGGCCGAAGACGACGACATTGTGAAATTCCGTCTGCTCCTGCTTCTTGCCGTCGCGGTCCTTATAGGTGCGATTGGTTGCGACGGAAAAGTTGACCACGTTCATGCCGCTTGGCAGCGCCCGGAGCTCGGGATCGCGGGTCAAATTACCGAATAGCATTACTTTGTTGATGTACATGATAGATAGCTTACAGCTTGTAGCTTGTAGGTCAACTCAATTACTCGCTTGTTATATCGCTCAGAGCCTTCTCCAAGTCCTCTTCCGAGACGGGTGCCGATACTTCCTCGACGCGTCGAGGAGCCTGCTTGATGACATCGGTGCGCTTCACTTCGCGGAGCTGCGGAGCCTTCATTTTGGCGCGCGTATCCTCGCGCACTGTCTGGAACACGAGAAAGCGGAAAAAGCTCCTGTTTTGCTTGAGGAACGCTTCGATGGCCTGCGCAGCCGCGATAGGGGCCTCGAATTTTATCCACCCGAAGTAGCCGCGGTCGTATTCAACGCTCTTTTCCCCTTCGCGGAGAAAGATGGGGTATGCGAGCTTCGTGAGAGACGGGGCGCCTTCGGCGATAAAAGAGCCGCCCCCCGCCTTGATAGCTTCGCGCAGAGTAGTGACGACTTTATCCAAGTCCTCTTCTTTTGTATCAGGAGCGATGTGGTAACCGACTTCGTATATGCGAAGCGCCACCGCGCCGGTTTCGTTCATTTCTACCACTGCATCATCTGCCATATGTTGGGGCACTCTAACACAGTCCTTAGCCACTAGGCAATAGCCACTAGAAACGAAAGACTCTCCGAGCGTTGGCTAACAACTGTTCTCTCACCATTTCAAAATCTTCGCCGCGGATGGCGGCTATTTGGCGGACGACGAGTTCGACGTAGGCCGGTTCGTTGCGTTTGCCTCTGTGTGGTGCGGGCGTGACGTACGGCGCATCGGTCTCGGAGAGCAGCATGTCGAGCGGCGCGTTTTTGATGACTTCGTCGTAGTCGTGGGTGAATGTAATGACGCCCGTGAATGAGAGCGTGAGCCCGAAATCGAGATACTTCTTGGCAGTGGCCCAGTCCCCCGCGAAAAAGTGTGTGTCCCCTTTTACCTTGGCATGCGCTTTCAAGATTTCGAGCGCATCGTCATATGCATTACGGATGTGGAGCATGAGCGGCTTGCCGAGTGAGTTGGCTAGCTCAATCTGCTCGATGAACATCTTTTTCTGAGCGCCTTTGGTGCTCTCGTCGGCGCGGTAGTAATCGAGTCCACACTCGCCTACCGCGATTGCTCGCGGCGACTTCCCGAGCTCTTGGTATGCGACCATATCGAAGACTTCGCCGCGCGATGTAAATTCTTTGCCGCCTTCGCCGAGCTCCTGCACGTCGTGATACGACCTCGAAGTGTGGATGGGGTGCAGTCCGATGGTCGCGTATACATTGTCGTATTTCTCTGCGAGCGCGACAGCGGCTTTGGAAGTATCGAATTGCGTCCCGACGACGTTCATCCCCACCCCCGCGTCCTTGGCACGCAGGATGGTAGCCTCGCGGTCATCGTTGTAAGCGACGAAATTCAAGTGTGTATGTGCGTCAAAGTATTTCATGCGGTATACAAAAGGATGATTGCCAGAAATGATACTACGATAGCAACGACTTTTCGAAGGTTGATGTGGTCGCCGTACCACCAGACCGATAAAACAATCGGAATAAGTATGTAGTGTGCGTGAATAGCATAGACAAGACTGACAAGCCCCGTGCTCAAGGCCCTGATAAGAGTATAAGCGGAAAAGAACCCGATGAGCGCCGCAATGAGTCCGAGCACAATATCGCGTCTATCGAGATGTGACCCCAACGTCAGGTGCGACTTTTTTTGTTTTATCAGAATCGCCACAGAGGAAACCGCCCCGGCGGTCTGCGACATTGCCAGTACGAATAGAATCGCCGCACCGTACGAAGTGGCCTGTTTCGTGAAAATAACGGACGCTGCAGTAAGCACCGTAGAGATAACGACAAATATCAGGCCTTGCCGGAGGTTGACTTGCCTATGATGCTCGGCGGCGGAGAGCAGAAGGAGCGGAACCGTAAGACCGAGTCCGATGCCGATATACTGCTGGAGCGTAAGCGGGTCGCCAAGCAGTGCTACGCCGGCAACAACAACGAGGAGAGGGCCGAGCACTTTGTTCATCGGGAAATACAGTACGCTATCTATGTATTTCAGCGCCTCAATACGCACAAAGTTGCCGAGTCCATGCAGGGCGCCTCCTGTAAGCGCCAAGAGGGTGATGATGCGCCAATCCGTCGGCAGCTCGTGCTGAATAAATAGTAGAACATATATCGCTACCCCGGAGACGCCGTACATCATGAGGCCGTTGAATGCCGAGTCGCGTTTTTCTTGTGCAACAACTTTCTGGAAGAAGAGCTGTATGCCACCCAATACGGTCGCTGCGATGGCCCAGTAAAAAGTCACTTGGTCCATGCGGGTGTTTCTTACTCTTTCCTCGGGAAGAGATTGACAGGCTTTTTGTTCGCGATGACCGCCTGCAGTATTTTGGCGCTCGTTTCCGGCATGAAAGGTTCGATGGCTTTTGCTATCCATGCGAGCTGTTTGACCAGGTTGATTATCATCTCCGCGCCGCGCATCTTGTCTTCTTTGACTACTTTGAAGGGCTGGTCCTTTTGGATTGCCTCGTCAATGCCGGAGACGGCCGCCCAAATGCTGCCCATGACGGCGTTGAGGTCGTATCCGCGCATTGATTCCTCTATCGCGGGTGAATATTTGAAGACGAACATCGCCTCGTCCGTGAAAACCGGTTTGTCGAGATTGGATTCGGCGAGCTGCATCACACGCGCGGCGAGGTTGCCGAGCCCGTTGGCAAGATTCGCATTGTAGGCCTCTTTGAATTTCTCCATCGTGAAATCAGAGTCCTCGAACGGGTGGACATGCCGCGCCAAAAAATAGCGCAGCGCGTCTATCCCATATTCATCGACGATGGCGAGCGGGTCGATGACGTTGCCGAGCGATTTCGACATTTTCTTTCCGTCGCTCGTAATGAAGCCGTGGTAGAACACCGTGTCGGTCACCTTGAGCCCAGCAGACATGAGCATCGCCTGCCACATGACGGACTGGAAGCGTACCTGGTCTTTGCCAGCGAGCTGGAGTGTCGTGCCGTTCGTCCAGAATTTCGCGAAATTACCGTCCGTATCTTCGGGCCACCCCAGCGTCGAAATGTAATTCGTGAGCGCATCGAACCACACGTACATCACCTGCGTCTCGTCGTCCGGCACCGCGACACCCCACGGCATTTTTTCTTTGGTACGGGAAATACTGAAGTCCTCCAACCCTTGTTTCACAAAATTGATAGCTTCTTCGCGGCGCCACTGCGGCACGACGACGCCTTCGCGAGAAAGGTATTCGAGCAATTTTTCCTGATACTCGGAGAGCCGGAAGAAATAATTCTCTTCTTCTATCTCGATTGGTTCCATCG
>MFKY01000017.1 GCA_001781175.1 Candidatus Kaiserbacteria bacterium RIFCSPHIGHO2_01_FULL_55_37 | reverse complement strand
CGCGCACGAGAACAGGGAACGTGTCGCGACGCTCACGTCGGACGTCCTGCCGGGGTACAGCGCAGCGCAAGTCCTCGCCGCGTTCAACAAAGAGTTCACGTCGGCCGAGATGGAAGAGGGCGTGCGCATGTCGGTCGGCGGCGAGAATGAGGAGACAAACAAATCGTTTATGGAAATGGGATATGCGCTCATCGCGGGGATTATCCTCACCTTCGTCATATTGGTACTCGCATTCGATTCGTTCCGCTTCGCGGGATATCTGCTCCTGCTCGTGCCGCTCTCGCTCATCGGCGTATTCGGTGGCCTCGCTCTCACGCTGCAACCGCTTTCATTCCCGTCGATGATGGGCGTCATTGCGCTCGCGGGCGTCATCATCAATCACGCCATCATTCTCATGGATGCGATTATTCAGCGTTTGAAGCAGGGAGCGGGGAAAGAATTTATTGATATTCTGACCGAGGCGGCGACTACGCGCTTGCGCCCGATTTTCCTCACGACTATCACGACCGTCATCGGCATGCTGCCGCTCATCATCGCGGCGGGCCTTTTCGGGCCGCTGGCACTCGCGATACTCTTCGGTCTCTCGTTTGCGATGGTACTCACGCTCGTACTCATCCCCGTGCTTGTCTACCGTTGGCCCGGCACTTTGCCGCAGGATATCAAACGGTAATCAACACCGTGCACGTGCAATTCCAGTTGCCTTTGGTATTCTTTTGCGATGCTGGAGAATGAAGATGACGGGGCGAAGCCCGGAATCACTGCGAAAATAGTCGAAACCTCAGAGCGCTTGCTCGATTCAAACGAGACCGCCAATGTCCTCATCATCGTACTTGTGGTACTTGCGATATTGCCGATACTCGGTATCGGCGTCATTCTGACGAGCGTTACCGCCCCGACATATCCGACCGAGCTCAGCAATTGACGGCTCCGCATTGTGCCGGAAATTTGCTAGTATTGAGACATCATGAGTCCCGTTAGAAATCGCGGACGCACAAATGGGCTCTATGGTAGAATGTCGATGATTATGAGCAATAACCGAATAGGGGGTGGTTCGACAGTCCGCGTCCTATTTCTAACGGGATGAGCGAGCAAGATATCCGCGCGGAACGGCTGAAAAAACTCGATATTCTGAAAGCGGCGGGGATGGAAGCGTACCCGGCCGATTCCCACCGCGACACAAGCAACGAGGGTGCGCTTGCTGCTTTTGATGACCTCGAAAAAAGCGCCAAGAAAATCCATCTGGGAGGCCGTGTCATGTCCCTGCGCGGACAGGGCGGAATTATGTTTGCCGATCTCTACGATGGTTCGGGGCGTGTGCAGTTGGTGCTGCAAAAAGCGGATATTTCACCAGCAGGTGAGTCCGCTTCAGGCGGACAAGGCAATCTATATGACCTGTTTGCCAATACAGTCGACATCGGAGATTTCGTTGAGGCATCGGGGACGATATTCAAGACGAAGCGGGGAGAGCGTTCGCTCAAAGTCGAGAAATGGCGCATGCTCTCCAAAGCGCTTTTGCCGATGCCGGCGGAGCACTTCGGGCTCAAAGACGAGGAATTGATACTGCGCCAGAGGTATCTCAATATCTTACTTGATGAGGAGGTGCGCAAGATGTTCGTGCGCCGCGCAAAATTCTGGCAGTCCGCGCGCGAATTTTATCTTTCGCGCGGATTCCTCGAAGTTGAAACGCCCGTACTCGAAACGACTCCCGGCGGCGCAGACGCGCGACCGTTCAAGACCCATCACAATGCGCTCGATATCGACGTCTACCTCCGCATCTCATGCGGGGAGCTTTGGCAGAAAGAGATGCTCATAGCTGGGTACCCGAAAGTATTCGAGATAGGCAGGATTTTCCGCAACGAAGGGCAGTCGCGCGAACATTTGCAGGACTACACACAGCTTGAAAGCTACGAGGCCTTTGCCGATGCAAAATCGGGAATGAAGTTTTTGCAGGACCTGTACCGCCACATCGTCAAAGAAACGTACGGCCGCTACACCTTCGAGATAGGTGAGCACACGGTCGACTTTGCGGAGGAGTGGCCGGAAATAGATTTTTGCACTGCTGTACAGAAAGAGTTCGGTATCGATGCTATTTCGTGCACCGAGGAAGAGGCGATTGAGGCCGCCAAAAGCGCGGGCGTTACCTTTGGGGAATCCTTCGGTCGTAAACCTACGGGTGAGACACCCAACAAAGCACGCGCGATAGATCACCTGTGGAAGAAAATCCGCAAGGGAATCGCGGGGCCCGCGTTTTTGAGGGGCGTGCCCGTGTACCTCTCTCCGCTTGCAAAGCAGATGATGCAGAGTCCTCTGAAAGCGGACCGCGTGCAGATACTCATCGCGGGGAGCGAGGTGGGCAACGGGTATAGCGAATTGAACGATCCGCAAGACCAACGTGCACGGTTCGAAGAACAGCAAAAATTGCGCGATGCGGGCGATGATGAGGCACAGCGATTGGACGAAGATTACATCCGCGCCATGGAATTCGGCATGCCCCCGGCATTCGGCTTCGGCGTCTCCGAGCGACTCTTTTCCTTCCTCGAAAATAGGCCTGCCCACGAAGCGCAATTATTTCCTCTTCTGCGTCCCAAATCGGAATGAAAACTGTTTACGGTGAGCAAAGTCGAACCGCGGTGTTTGGCGGCGGATGTTTCTGGTGTACGGAGGCTATTTTTCAAATGCTCAAGGGTGTTGAGAAAGTTGAGCCCGGTTATGCGGGTGGTTCGACAGGCTCACCACAAGCGGCACCCACATACGAACAGGTCAGTTCGGGGACAACGGGGCACGCAGAGGTAATTCGTGTCACCTACGACCCTGCAATAATTTCGTACGAAGACCTCCTGACCGTCTTTTTCGGCTCGCACGACCCGACGACGCCGAATCGCCAAGGCGCGGATGTCGGGAAGCAGTACCGCTCGGTCATTTTTGTCGCGGACGAAAATGAGGAACAAGAGGCACGAGCCAAGATTCAAGAAATACAAGAAAGCCTGAAAGACGGAACCCGTGTCGTCACCCAGGTCATCCCGCTTGCCACGTTCTACGTGGCGGAGGAGTATCACCGGAATTATTTCAAAGAGAATACCAGCGCGCCGTACTGTCAGCTCATCATCGAGCCGAAGATAGAGAAGGTGCGGAAGCGGTTCGCAGAACTGGTAAAAGAATAGGAGGACCCCATTAAGTAATCAAAACATTGACAATGTTGTATTTTGCTGTATATTGTAGAGAGTAGGGAATCGGCTAGAGCCCCTCAAACTAAAACTCTCCAAACAGCGCTGCCTCGGTAGCGGTTGTTTGGGGTTCTTACGATTTCCTACAAATCCCAATCAACCCACAGCCGCGTCTGACGCGGTTCTTTCAAATGGAGACACGCATGACTCAAATATCTCGGAAGAGAATCCCTGAGAAGGTCATTGGGGTCATCAAAAAGATCCCATACTACATTGCCTACGTCGACTGTCTTGTCGTGATGGCGGTAACATTTATCGCGGGAGGCGGTTCACTCGTGGTGATAGGGGTCAATTCACTGACGACGGTCATGTATTTTCCTGAAATCTCCTTCTGGCAGCCGATAGGTAGTTTCGTTGTCGGTCTTCCCGCGTGGATACTTGGATTCAAGGAGCTTCACCGCATCTGGATGGAGGATGTGGGGGAGTAGAAAAGATGAAGAGCCGCGGCGCGAATGCTCGGCTCTCTTTCTTTTTATACATCAACGCACGTGTTCGAGTTTCTTGATACGGGTTTCGTGATTGATGAGGGTCACCGCGTCCTTGTCGACAGCTTTTTCTTGCGCTTCGATATTTTCTTTGATGTCGGCGACGTTCCGCTTCACCTCGCGCATGTCAACTCGAAGTTCACGTACATCGTCTTTCAATCCCTCGACATCTCTTTTGAACATATGGCTATCTACCCGCAGTTCCCCCATATCTGCTTTCAACTCCTCGAAACCCTCTGCCACGAGCGTTGCGAGTTTTTCTATCGAATCTATTTTCTTTCCTTTTGCCATAGCTAGGCAGTGTAGCATGTCGGTTTTTATCGGCAGGTGTGTACAAGGAGCGGCTTTGATACACTAACCGCATGGCCAAAAATACAGTCATTGTCATAAGCCGTAATCAGGAGGAATACGAGCGCCGGCTGAAAGCGCTCAACCTTCCGGACCTGGAGATACTTGCCCCGCGCGACGCCGATGGGATACGGCAAAACATAGAACGGGCAAATATCATGCTTGCGAATCCTCCGCTTGCAAAGAACTACATCAACGACGCGGAGAACGTAAAGTGGATGCAATCCACCTACGCAGGCGTTGATGCGATGAATGCGGAGGGCCTGCGCAAGGATTATGTACTTACAAACATCCGCGAAGTGTACGGTCCGCCGCTAGCCGAATACACATTCGCATACATCCTCGCATTCAGGAAGGAAATATCGGAAAACCGCGCCTATCAAAAGGAACACCTATGGAAACAACGGTTGGCGGGAATGATATCGGGGCAAACGCTGTGTGTCGTCGGCGCAGGCTCAATAGGCAAGGAAATCGCGAAAATCGGTAAGGCATTTGGCATGCGCACCATCGGTTACCGCTCCACAAATCAGCCGATCGAGTTCTTCGATGAAATATATGCCGGCGACCTCAAACAATGTGTTGCACTTGGCGATTACGTCGTCAGTGTGCTTCCCAACACGAAGCAAACTGATGATATATTCAACGCGGAAGTATTCGCCTCGATGAAGAATACGGCGGTCTTCATAAATATTGGACGCGGCAATGCGGTCAACGAGGTAGACCTCATAGCGGCGCTCAAGGAGCGCAAAATCGCAAAAGCGGTGCTTGATGTCTTTAAGGCTGAGCCGTTGCCCGCTGATAGCCCTCTCTGGAATACGGGAAATCTTTACCTCACGCCGCACATGGCCGGATATATTTTTAACGACAGAGAGCTCGAAATATTTGCCGAGAATTACCGCAGATTTTGCGCGGGCGAGGACCTTATGTACCGTGTGGATTTTGCAAAAGGGTATTAATCATGAAAAGAGAAGAATTCGAGAAGTTGGTCTCCGCGGGATATGAAAAGCTGCCGCAGTGGGTGCGGGAGAAGATAAAGAACGTTGCTCTGCTTGTGGAGGATGAGCCATCGAAGGAAGACAGGGAGGCGGAAGGTTTGGACGACGACGAGACGTTGCTCGGACTTTACAAGGGGATCCCGCTTTCCGCGCGCGGTGGAGAGTACGGAGTGGGGATGACGATGCCTGACACGATAACCTTGTATCAAATTCCCATCGAGGATGCTGCCGAGGAAGACGGCCTGCCCGCCGCTCAAGTGATAGCGGAAACCATTTGGCATGAATTTGCACATCATTTTGGCATGGACGAGCACGAGGTACAAACAAGACAAGAAACCCGAAACTCGAAGCCCGAAATCCGAAGAAACCAAGAAATTTAGAAATTTTAAACCAATTCGTGCTTAAGATTTTTTCGAATTTCGAAATTCGGATTTCGTGCTTTAATATACTGGTATGGCAAAACTGTCGGAAATCCTGAAATCGCGGGGCTACATATATCAGCACTCTTCGGAGAAGCTGGGGGAAATCACGGATGGCCCGAAGCGTACGGTGTACCTGGGGGTTGACCCGACCGCAGACTCAATCCACGTGGGCAATTTGGCCGCTTACATGCTCTTGCGGCGCTTCGCCGACGCGGGCCACAAAGTGATACTCCTCATCGGAGGCGGTACAGGGATGATAGGCGACCCAAAGCCCGATGTAGAGCGACCTCTCCTCAGCATTGAAGAAATCACCGCGCGCTCGGAGAAATTAAAAGTACAAGCTGAAAAAGTGCTCGGAGGTATCGAGGTACAGCTCGTGAATAACTATGATTGGCTGGGCTCTCTCGACCTCATCTCCTTCCTCCGCGATACGGGAAAATATTTCACCGTCAATTCGCTCATCAAGAAGGATGCAATCTCCGCCCGCATGAAAAGCGAAGAGGGGATTTCATTTACAGAATTTTCCTATCCCCTATTGCAGGCATACGATTTTTGGCACCTGTTCAAGAAACATAAGTGCGATGTCCAAATAGGCGGCTCCGACCAGTGGGGCAACATCGTCGCGGGCGTGGAGCTCATTCGCCGCAAGGAGAACAAGACAGCTTACGCGCTCACCATTCCCATCATCACGGACAAGGCAAGCGGCAAGAAATTCGGTAAAAGCGAAGGCAATGCGGTATGGCTCGACGCGGAGAAGACATCGCCGTACGCCTTCTACCAATTCTGGCTCGGAGCGAGCGACGAGAGTGTCACCGATTACCTCAAGCTCTTTACGCTTCTTTCCGACATGGAAATCGAGGCGGTGATGGAAATGCATCGTCGCGACGCGAAGCAGCACCACGCACACCACCTTTTGGCCCGTGAAGTAACGACGCTCGCACATGGCACAGAAGTGGCCGAAATGGTAGAAAAAGTCTCAAGCGCGCTTTTCGACGATGCGGGGCTGGGCGGTCTCGACGAGGGCGCCCTCGCAATGCTCAAAAATGCCGCACCTTCGCACGAAGTTACTGCGGGCGCCCTTATCGTCGATGTTCTCGTAGAAAGCAAGCTTGCGAGCTCGAAGCGTGAGGCGCGACTTTTTCTCAAAGATAAGGCCGTGAGCCTGAACGGCGAGGTGGTGACTGACGAGAAGCAAAAACTTGCCCCCGAAAATTTCTATAACAACGTCGCCCTCCTCAAGCGCGGCAAGAAAAACGTTTGTGTTTTGGTGTTGAAATAGAAAAGGGCAGCCAACCGCCGCCCTCTTTTAATCCGTGCCGTCGCGGTCGTCTTCATCGCGCGGGGTGAGTGGTTGCCAGAGTTCGCCCGGCGGACAGAGAAGTTTCGCGAACGTCCGGACAAACACATCGTCCTGACGCGCCTTCTTCTCTGCTCTCGCCCTCTCTTTAAGAGCTTTTCGTCGTTTTTTCGACATGTATGTTCCCTTGAACTGGATGCGCTGGGGCCAGACTAGCCGAAAAAGAATAAGTAGGCAACGTCCACAGATTCATGAAAAAAGTAATCCACAGGTTGAATATTCGGCAAAGGCGGGTATAGTACCCGCTTCGCGCGAAGATGTGGCATACAGTACTCCGTGCGGAATGCACCTGTTCCTGAAACAAAAGCCAAACCAAGGAGGTTAGCCTATCATGGCGAAAATGCCATTTGCTACAACTGGCGGCAAGTTACACAACGTTTGTCCGACATCCGGGCGCTTCGGCACCGAGACTGTCAGTGAACGGAACAACGCCAGGACAAAGGCAGCCAAACTCAACGCGGCTGGTCAACAGCAGCAAGAAGGGGTACCGAACCCCGATAATCCGGCGACTCAGGACGCCGGCAAAAAACAAGAGGAATAGCCGCAGCTGAGCTATTTCCAACTCAGGTTTCCGGTCGACGCTTCGCGGTGTCGGCCGGCTTTTTTATATGGCCGCAATCCTGTAAAGTGTCCCGATGAGTAAGTTCAAACTCAAATCCGGATACATTCCTGCAGGGGACCAGCCTGCGGCTATTACAGCACTTGTGGATGGGCTCAAGGCGGGCACTCGCGACCAGACGCTCCTTGGCGTCACGGGCTCGGGCAAGACCTTTACCGTAGCCAATGTGATTGAGAAGTGGCAAAAGCCCACGCTGGTCATCGCGCACAACAAGACGCTCGCGGCGCAGCTCGCCGCGGAGTATCGCGAATTCTTTCCCGACGCGGCGGTGCATTACTTCGTTTCGTACTACGATTACTACCAGCCGGAGGCATACATGCCGGTCACGGATACCTTCATCGAGAAAGAGGCGATGATTAACGAAGACATTGAACGCTTGCGGCACGCCGCGACGCAGGCGCTCCTTACGCGTCCCGACGTCATCGTGGTCGCCTCGGTCTCGTGCATCTACGGCTTAGGTAGTCCGATTGAATACCAAAAAGTGAATCTGAAAGTGACGAAGTGGGAGCCGATGACCCGCGCTACATTCGCGCGCAAACTCATCTCGATGTATTTCGAGCGCGTCGCAGGCGAGCTCACACCAGGGACATTCCGCGCGCTCGGTGCGGCTGTCGAACTCATGCCCGCAAGCGAGCGCATCGTCTACCGCATTGACCTCACGGGAGGAAAAGTGGCGAAAATCGAGGAAATAAGTGCGATAACGCGCGAGATAAAGCAAAAGCACGACGCGGTTTTCATT
>MFKY01000016.1 GCA_001781175.1 Candidatus Kaiserbacteria bacterium RIFCSPHIGHO2_01_FULL_55_37 | reverse complement strand
CTGTGGCGGCTGCGACGCGGGAGTCGGTGCAATCGGCTCAGGTTCGGGAGGCAACGGCTCACTGGCTGGTAATTGAGCCGTTGGCGTTTCGGGCGAGGTTTGCTCTGTCGGAGCAGGAGTTGGCGTTTCTACGAGCGTTGCAGGCTCTTGCGCGGGTTCGAGCTGCGTTGGTTCGGGTATCGGTGCCTGTGCCGGGACTTCGTCTACCATCGCTTTATTCTACCGCGTCAAGCGGCTTGTCGCAGACAAAATCGAACGGCTCATATAGTTGGCTCAAAAACTTGCTTTTTTGGTAGGAAGTGGTATAATTAACGTTAACTTAACTCCAGCGCCTCGCGTGGTAGGCTCCGCGGGTAGGATTCGAACCTACAACCAACTCCTTACACGTATTCCCTTATTGCTAAGGGCGTGGACTATATCATCATCCCAGTTTACCTAACTGTCGGATGCGAGGCGCTTCGTGCCGCACTTTGCGGAACTACTCCCTTGCGGGATAGTCTCTACACCTTTCCCGTCGTCGACGGGACTTGGCTCGGGATTGCCCCTGTAGGGTTTCCCCGAATTCACCTCGTTTTACACTCTCGAATTCCTTCGAGAAGCTGCCTTTTGACAGGGAGCTGCGCTACCGTTGCGCCACCGCGGAATATCAGCCAAAGCTTTTGGCCTCGGCAATTATACACAATTTCCAGTCACTGGAACAAGCTTAACACCAAATGTTATAATGTTACGCAATGATGCTACGGACCTGCAAACAACACGGAGAGACAAAACATTTCCCCAGACCGGATGGCGCTTTTCGTTGCGGCAAATGCGCCTCAGGGTGGGTTATACGTAATAGACGTACCAAGAAAGAAAAACTGGTGGCGATGTTCGGAGGGAAATGCGTAGTGTGCGGATATAAGAAATATGCAGGGGCACTGGATTTTCATCATAAGAATCCGAAAGATAAATCGTTCGCTTTGAGCGTAAAAGGTCTGTCGTACTCATGGGACAGCCTAGTTCAAGAGGCAAAGAAATGTGTTTTGGTCTGCAAAAATTGCCACACCGAAATTGAGGCAAAGATTACAACCCTCTAACGCCGCAGCCCCTTTTCCACTTTCGCGACCGCAATAATCGTTTTTATTACGCTGTCGGGATTGAGCGACATGCTCTCTATCCCCTGTTCGACGAGGAACTTTGCGAACGACGGGTGGTCCGACGGTCCCTGACCGCAGATGCCCACGTACTTTTTCTTCTTCAGACAGACTTTGATGACATCGGCAATGAGCTTCTTGACCGCAGGGTCGTTCTCGTCGGCCACGCGGTTGACGATGCCCGAATCGCGGTCGAGCCCAAGCGTGAGCTGCGTGAGGTCGTTGGAGCCGATAGACATGCCGTCGAAGATTTTGAGAAATTCTTCGGCAAGAATCGCGTTGGAGGGTATCTCGCACATCATCATCACCGTAAGACCGTTCTTGCCGCGCTTGAGACCTCCTTCCGCCATCACCTCCAGTACTTTCCTTCCCTCTTCGAGCGTCCGGCAGAAAGGCACCATGGGGATGACGTTGTCGAGCCCCATCGTTTCGCGCACCTTGCGCATCGCCTTACATTCGAGAAGGAACGCCTGCTTAAATTTCGGGTCGTAGTAGCGGGAAGCGCCGCGCCAGCCGAGCATCGGATTTTCCTCGACCGGCTCGAAGCGCTCGCCGCCCAGGAGTGAGCGATATTCGTTGCTCTTGAAATCGGAGAAGCGAACGATGACTTTTTTCGGATAGAAAGCCGTGGCAATCTTCGCGATGCCGAACGCGAGATTGTCCACGTAATATTCGAGCCGGTCGTCCCAGCCGCGCGTTTTCTTACGGACTTGGAGCTGCATATTCTCCGGGAGTTCGTCGTAGTGGATGAGCGCAAGCGGGTGTACACCCACCGAACCCGCGATGATGAATTCTTCACGTGCCAGGCCCACCCCGTCGTTGGGTAGGAATGATTTTTCGAATGCGGTGTCGGGGGTGGCGATGTTCATCGTTATCTTCGTTTTGGTCTTGGGAAGCGCGCCGAGTTCCGTGTCGCGTACGCTGAAACCCAAGACGCCGTCAAAGACCAGCCCTTCTGACGAGGTCGTATCAATCGTGACGAGCTGACCGGTGCGTAGTATCTGTGTCGCCTTTTCGGCGCCCACGATTGCGGTGAGCCCGAGCTCGCGGCTTACTATCGCCGCGTGCGAGGTGCGTCCGCCTTTTTCGGTAATTATGGCGGCGGCCTTTTTCATGATGGGCTCCCAATCCGGGTCGGTCATCTCGGTGACGAGAACCTCGCCCGGCTGCAGCGCGTTCATATCGCGGACATCGTTGATAATGCGCACGGTACCGGTCACGATCTTGTTGCCGACCGAAAGTCCGCGCACGATAGGCGTGCCCTCTTCGCGCCGGATGTACTCTTTTATCTTGTCCGTGTCGCGGCTCACCTGCACCGTCTCGGGACGCGCTTGCAGTATGAAAAGTTCGTTGGTGCGGCCGTCGAGAGCCCACTCCACGTCCATCGGCGAAGGAGTGCCGCGGATTTTGGTGTAATGCTCTTCGATGAGTACGGCCGCTTTTGCGAGCTCGATAATTTGATTGTCGTTCAATACAAAACGGCGGCGGTCCTCTTTTTTGTTCTTGACGACCTGAAGCGGTCCCGCATGTCCGCGCTTGGCGTAAATCATCTTGATATCCTTTTTGCCGCGGCGCTTGCCGATGATTGGCATGGGTGCCTTTCCCAACATTTTCTTTGCAACGAGGAATTCATCGGGTACCACTTGCCCCTGCACGAGGAGTTCGCCCAAGCCCCATGTGCCGGTAATCAGCACTACGTCGCGAAAACCCGTTTCGGTATCGAGCGTGAAAGCCACTCCCGAGGCACCCAAGTCGCTGCGCACCATCCGCTGAATGGCGACCGAGAGCGCGACATCCATGTGGTCGAAGCCTTTGTCGTGGCGGTAGGAAATCGCGCGTGCGGTAAAGAGCGACCCGAAACACGAGCGCACGGCTTTGAATACATGGTCGCGTCCGCGCACGCCGAGGTACGTATCTTGCTGACCGGCAAAGGATGCACCCGGCAAATCTTCGGCGGTCGCCGACGAGCGGATGGCGACGTCAATGTGCTTGCCGTACTGTTTCTCCATCGAGGCATACGCTTCGGCGACCTGATGTTCGAGTTCTTTGGGCAGAGGCGCACTTTCTATTGCATCCCGGATGACCCGGCTCGCGTGTTCGAGTGCATGGATGTCGTGGCGCTTTAGGTGCGCAAGATTCGAGCGGATGAGGTCTTCGAGTCCCGCCTCGCGGATAAATTCGCGGTAGGCATCGGTCGTGATGATGCAGCCCGAAGGCACGCGAATACCTTTTTTGGTGAGGGCACCGAGCATCTCACCCAAGCTCGCGTTTTTGCCGCCGACGAGAGCGATATCGTCCATTCCCGCTTCTTCCATCCGAATAACCAACCTTTTGTGAGCGTCCGTCTTTGTTGAGCGGCTGGCTCTTTTCACCCCGTGAGTATACCCCGCAGTGAATGTTGGCAAGGGCCTTCTCTTGTGTGGAGAACTCTGGCCGATCAAGAGGACAAGTCATTCCAGGTACGATCACCGTGGGGGCCGCGCTTCGCGCATTGCCAACATCTACTGTCGGGGTATAACCGGCCTCTATTAAAAAACGGGCACGCCAGCGTTCGCGGGCGTGCTCGTTGTTTGCGGGGTGCAGCAATCGTCAGTTATGTTCCGTTCATCCGACGCCGTGTACCCCAGTCGATTAGAACTCGGTCGAATTCCGCAACGGTAAAATCAGGCCAGAACGTCGGCGTGAAGTACAACTCAGGGTCGTACATCTGCCACGGCAGGAGCGCTTTGGACCAGTGCGGTCTTCCGCTCTCTTCGCCTGTGCGGACGAGGAGGTCAACGTTGGGAACGCACCGGCTCATGAGGTAGAGCGGGAACGTTGCCTGCGTCACCTGCTCGGGCTTAAGACCCGCCTCAATGATGCGGCGAACGGCGTCGACGACATCGTCGCGACCGTCGTATCCGAACAGCAGCGTAAGCTGTTGATACTCCGGACCCTCGTACTTCTCCGTCCGACGCTCAAGCGTTTCCACCATCTCGAGCAACTCGGCGTCGTCGGTGAAATCACGCCACCCGCCGCAGACGGTGAACCGGACTTTGTCGTCCTTCCCGAGCCGGTCAGCGACCTCCTGTTTGAAAAGGCGGAGGATTTGTTGCACTTCCATCCAATTCCGGTCTCTAAGGTTGCCGTAGGAGGCTCCCCAAAAGACCACGTTGCGGATGCCGCGCCTAAACGCGGCATCAATCATTGTGCGGGCATTTTTGAGCCCGTCGTGGTGCGCCCGCAGTGCCGGACGCCCCTTGGCCTTCGCGCTTCGCCTGTTCCCATCGGGAACAAAAACGAGACACTCGGGAACTTGCAGTTTCGCTTTTTGCATCGTATTCCCCGCTTGCTGCACCCAGGGCCCAACTGCTGGACCCACTGCGATGTACGTTACTTGCATTGGCCGAAAGATGCAATATAGAAGGAGGCGCCGCGGTATTTCATCCGCGGCGCCGTATCACACACCGGCCTCCCCTTTCTGCTTCTTGAACACGGGATTGGTCGGGTCGAGCATGTTGCACAGCTCCATCAGCTCGAGCGTCGGGCAACGGCCACGTCCCTGCCTGTACGGAAAGTACAGGTTGAGGTTCGCCTTGGTAGCGGGGATCCCGAGGGCCTGCAATACCAGTTCCCCGTCTCCCGCCGCAAAGAGCGCGTGGTCTTGGTGGAGAACTATGTAGCGGTCCCCCACAAGACGACTGATTACCCATCCGCCGCGCCGTAGCGGGTACAGATACATCTCGTCCATGTGGTCCTCCTTTCGGTACCGAGACGAAAAGAGCCCGCTTTTAGGCGGGCTCCGGTTTGGATATTTCTTTGAGAATCATCCAAGACGCAACCCACCTTGCGGGGCGCTAAGGACGACGAGAAGTGCCTGAGTAATTTGCCGGAATTCCATATACCTCTGTATACCATGGCCTCGGATTTGCGCAACGAAACGGCGCCGCGGTTTCCTACCCGCGGCGCCTTTATGGTGAGAGGTCGGCCTTGTTCGTCAGTGTCGCCGTTGAGGCATCCGGAAGTCTCCCCAATGAGCGGGAGAGGCCACGAACATGCCTCCTTTGCAATCGACCCTGATGTATTGACCTCCGCGATCGCCCACCACGACATATTCCCCGTCGAGGAGAGCGATGAGCTGGTGTTGATCAGGGTTTGACCGTTCGTTCAACTGCACGAACGTCCGGTCAGGAGCATCGACTCCCGGCCAACCGTTCGTCCTACTGCCGAAGTAGGTACTGCGCGAAGGATCGAAACGCAGGTTGAGCGTCGAAACGCTCAGGATTCCCCCCATCCAACCTTCGCGACCCATCAAGACAGGCGTCCCGTCCTGAAGCCGGTATGACGCCGCCTCGAACAGATTGCCGCTTTGATGCAGCGGAAATCCGCCTTCGGGACCCACATCGAAGCGGACTTCGGAATGCGCGCCGTGCATTGGGCCGATCCGGAGGAGCGACTCCTGCACAACACCCCTGATGCCCGCCGACACCCGTCCGTCCGATGCGACCAGAAAACAATTGCTCTTCACGCCCATGACTATCCACCCTCCCTTCCGTGTTGCAGCGAGAACACTTCTTACACAAGAATTGGAGAGATAATGACTTGCCTCACGACGGATGTCAAAAATGGAAAAGACGCCGCGGTTTCCTACCCGCGGCGCCTTAAGGGAAGACCCAGACCTTTTTATCCGATGCCCGGCTTCCATTCTTTCATGCGCTCGGTAAGCTTTTGAGCTACAGGACCTGACCAGAGCCCGAGCAGTTCGAGCCGCCTCAGTGTGTGCCAGGTCCACCGTAATAGATTGGGATCGTCCGAGTGCATCTGTGCTCTTCGTACAAGCAAACGCCCGAGTTCAGCTTTTTCGGCAGGCGCACCCGTAAGCACGCCTCCCTTGCATGTCACCTTGATGTAGCGACTGCCGCGGTCGGCGACGAAGATATGCTTGCCATCGGCAACCGCGACGAGCTGATGCTGGTCCGCATTCCTGCGCCTGCCCAATTGAACAAAGGGTGGTCTTAGAGTTTCCGCACCCGGCCACCCGTTCTCTATCATTCCAAAGTGGCCGCTCAAATCGGGACTGAATTCCAGGTTGAACGTCGAAATCCTGAGAAGAGCTCCTTGCCACTTTCCACGACCGCCGATATAACGTGGACCGTTTGGAATTTGAAATGGCGCGCCTTCGAGGAGGTTAGTGCCCTCGCAACGAGGTAAACTACCATCAGGTCCTTCCGCAAGGTCTAGCGTTAAGCTTGAACCGCCGTCGACACCGACCATGATGCTTTTGCGCTTCACGCGGGCACAACCCTGCCGTAACTGACCCTCGATGGCAAGATGATAACCATTAACTTCTGCATCCACGGGACACCTTCCTTGTTAGAGACCGCTTCCCGCATGGGAAGTTTGCTATTCATAGCACCAGGTTCGCCATTGCGCCACCAACGCAAAAGCCGCGGCCCCTCCAGAGCGAGCTTGCGAGCTCGTACTGATTTTGGGGCCGCGGCTGGAAAGTCCTTGAAAAACCCTTACTTCATGTGTGCCGAGACGAGTTTCGTCATCTCGAACATCGTGACTTCACCCTTACCGCCGAAAAGGGCTTTTAGCTTGTCGTCCGCCAAGATATTGCGCTTGTTGGCGGGATTCTGAAGGTTGTTGGCCTTGATATAGACCCAAATCTGCTTGACTACCTGACCGCGGGACATCGGCCCCTTGCCGACGACTGCCTCGAGCTCGGGAGTGAGGTTGAGAGGCTTTAATAATGCCGGATTTGCTGTTCTTACCATAATGGCAAATGTTATTTACTTGTATACGGGGATTATAGCCCCTGTGAAGGGTTGCGCTAGGGCTTACGGGGATAAACGCGGCAGGCCGCCTGAGACACCGCCGCGAGGCGCCCGCAGGGGCCGAGTGTCTGCCGAAGGCAGATACGAGGAGTGTCATGCCGGCACGAGTACGTGCCGGCCAACGCAAAAGCCCCGCGATATACGGGGCTTTGCATCTTTCGTGTGGATTTACATCCCTCCCGCACTGCAATTCTTGCAGTTACCCTTGTGCGAGATGACCTCATACACGGCGGCGCCGCCGACGAGCACGTACACCAGCGCTTCCACCTGCGGCCATGAGCCGAGAATCAGCGCGACGACGTTCCAGTCGCCTCCGAGGAAGCTACCGATGCCGACGAGACCCCAGTTCAAAGCTCCCACCATGACGAGTATCCAAGCGACCAAGTGTAAATTATTCATAGATGTGGAGAAATATTGGCTAGTAAAGTCGACCTCGTATTAGTACCTCCACCAGTATGTACCCGTTCAGGAAGCGCGCTAGCGCGTTATCCACTGCACCGAATAGCCCGCTACGATGCCTTTTTACTGACCTTTTTCCCCTTCCTCGGTCATCTTCTTGACCTCCGCTTCGTAGATGCGGTGACGCAGCTCGGTAGTAGAAAAGCTGTGGTCGCGGCTGTTGAAATACATCGTTATGGGCAAATCGTGTCCTGTGTACTGTTTTCCCTTCCAGTCCGGCCCGATGATGCGGATGTCGGGCTGGAGCTTCACGAGCAGGTCGTAAAGTTCCTCCTCGCTGTTGTACACCACGACCTCATCCACATACTTGATGCCCTCCAATATGATACGGCGCTCTTCGAGCGACATGATGGGCTTGTTCTTTTGTTTACCCCGGTAGCTCGCGTCCGTAAGCGACGGGTCACCCTGCAAACAGACGATGAGATAATCGCAGACGCTTTTTGACTCCTTCAACATGAGAATGTGCCCCGCGTGGCACAGGTCAAAGGCGCTAGCCGTGACCCCTACCTTCTTTCCGTCGCGCATCGACGTAGGATAGCAAACAACTGGACGCCTGTGTACCCCTGTGCAATAGTTACCGTATGGATTGGAACTACATGGTCGCTATCGGTATCGCCGTCCTCTACCTCCTCTCCGCATTGCGCGTCTTGCGCCAGTATGAGCGCGGTGTCATCTTTACACTCGGCAAATTTACCGGCACCCGCGAGCCCGGTCTGCGCTTCGTCTTCGTCCCCTTCCAATCTATGGTACGCGTCTCGTTGCGGACAGTCACGATGCAAATCGCATCGCAGAAAATAATCACTAGAGACAACGTCTCGATAGACATCGCGGCGGTCGCTTACTACAAAGTCACCGACCCCGAGAAATCGGTCATCCAGATAGAAGACGTCCAAAACGCCACCAATCAGATTTCGCAGACCACAGTGCGCAATATAGTCGGCCAATTTTCGCTCGACGAGCTGCTCTCGCAGACACCCAAGATAAACGAGCAAATCAAGACCATGATAGACGCCCACACCGAGCCGTGGGGCGCGCAGGTCACCGCTGTCGAAATCAAAGACATCGCGCTCCCCGACAACATGCAGCGCGCAATGGCCAAAGAGGCCGAAGCCGAACGTGAGCGCCGCGCCAAAATCGTCGCGGCCGAAGGAGAGTTTCAGGCCGCACAACGCTTGGGCGAGGCCGCCGATGTCATGCAGGCACACCCCGTGGCTCTGCAACTGCGTACGCTTCAGACGATGGCCGAAATTTCGGTAGAAAAGAATTCGACCATTATTTTCCCCGCTCAATTCATGACCTCGGTGCACGAAGCGCTGAAGATGATGAAGGCGGATTCGGCCACGAAATAATCACCGCGAGGGACAGTTGATGACAACCGCCAAGACGGCGTGTGCGACGCTGCACCAGCGCGCGGCCGGAAAATGAACTTCAGATGAAAACTGATTGAAGGAAACGTAAGTGACCGAAAGCGGGCACGTCTTAATGAAAATGCGAAGGTATGTCGACCTTCCTGTCATTAGAAATTAACAATTTAAAAAAATCATTATGAACAAGTTCACAGTTCCGCGCGCCTTGTCCGTACCCGTCGTAGCGCTCCTCTTTGCGTTCACACCGGGCGCCGCATCCGCGCTCACCATGCTTACGTCGAGCCTCGATTTCGGGGCACGGGGGGCAAACGTACTGTCCTTGCAGCAATTCCTCGCTGCTGACGTAAGCTTGTACGCCGAAGGTATCATTAGCGGGTACTACGGCTCCCTTACGCGTGCGGCGGTGCAGCGCTATCAGTGCCGGCAGGGTATCGTCTGTTCGGGTGACGCCGCATCGACCGGATACGGCCGTGTCGGCCCCCGCACGCTTGCGGCCATCAACGCCTCTATCGGGGGTGTCGCAACAGGAGATATCTCGGCTCCCATCGTGAGTCCTCTCGTAGTGGCAACCACCTCTTCGTCGGCCACCTTCACGTGGGCGACGAACGAGTCTGCCCGCGGGTCGCTCTACTACAGCACTTCCCCCCTCTCCACGATTGAAGGGCTCGTGCCCGTCATCAGCGGACAGGTGGCGGCTGAATCTGCGTTCGGATTCAACCACATGGTGAATATCTCTGGACTCGCTCCGAATACCCTCTACTACTATGCGACGAGGTCGGACGATGCGTCGGGCAACGTGCAAATCACGTGGCCCTCAACGTTCCGCACAGCTCCGTAGTAAAGAAGACGCGAGCCCTCCATGCAGGCGGCCCGACAGGGCCGCCTGCGGACTTACACCGGAGTGCAGACAATCTGTAACGGAAGAAGCGGACCGCCGTCTTCATTAAGGGACTCACGCAATGTTCATTGAGCATGAAGTTAAATTAACCAGTGCGTATCAATTTACCAACTTAAAGAGGCGGTATCGGGTTTTTAGAACCTCCCGCAGCCGGCGAGGCGAGGATTAAGGATTTTCTAGCAAGAAAATCCGGGTTCTAAAGGCCCGATTCCGCCGACCACCCCCACTATGAAAATCCTACTAGTCGAAGACGAACAAAAACTGGCCGATGCCCTCTCCAAGGGTCTGGCCCACGAGGGCTACACAGCCGACATTATCAATGACGGCAAGAAAGCGCTCACGCGCATCTCGCTGCACCGCAATGATTACGACCTCATTATTCTCGACCTCATGCTTCCCTCCATGGACGGCCTGGAGATTTGCCGGCAGGTGCGGGAGATGGGTATCACCATTCCGATTATCATCCTCACCGCCCGCGCCGAGACCGACACCAAGGTCAAGCTCCTCCTTGCAGGCGCCGATGACTATCTTGTGAAGCCCTTCTCATTTGCCGAGCTCAATGCCCGCATCCAAGCCCTCTTGCGCCGCCCGACCGAGAGTCTGCCCGACACGCTCAAGGTGCGTGATATCGAGCTCAATCCGAGCCAGCGCAAGGTAACGCGCGAAGGCAAGGAAGTTCCGCTCACCCTCAAGGAATACGGCCTCCTCGAATACTTCATGCGCCACCCGAATCAGGTCGT
>MFKY01000015.1 GCA_001781175.1 Candidatus Kaiserbacteria bacterium RIFCSPHIGHO2_01_FULL_55_37 | reverse complement strand
CAGATGACGGTCCTCCATGCAACAAACATACACCCTCTTTCGTTGCCCTCGCAGCAAGCTGCGCGGCAATCTTTTCTAGTATACATCTTCTCAGGCGCAAGAGGAATCGCGCTATGCTAATATCAGTATTCATGGCGTTCCGATTGACCCGCCGCTTTTCGTTACTTGCCCTGCTACTGGCGCTCACCGTGCTGGTTGTGCTCGCATTTGCATGGCAGGCGCGCGAACACGATCGTCTCGCTGCTGCCTATTTTTCGGATGCTCTCACGAAAGCCGGTATACCGGCCGCAGATAGCGACGCGCTCCGCGCACTTCGGCTCGCGTACGCGCGAGCCGCTGCGCAGCGCTTCCCCCTGCTCGGCCTTCCCGGCGTGGACCCAGACGCTCTTGAACGTGCCGTTGGGGAACTCGAAAAAAGCCAGAAACTTACGGCGGCTGTTCAAGCGACGAGTTCCGACGCGACACTCGTTCCTTCGCTCTACCCGGTCACATTCCTCGCGACACTTCCAGTGCTCGAGCGTGCGCGGCGGCAATTTATAGCATCTCCCTCCGAGGCCAATCTGCGTCTCTACGAGGACCGGCAGCGCGCGAGCATCGCGGCGCAGGAGACCGACGTACGTTCTTTCGACAGTTCACTGAAACAGGTCCTGACGACATCATTCTCCATATCCGGGCTCGGCGGCTTTATTACGTCGGATGCGCTTTTTGCTGGCGTTGCGAACGTGGATGAGCGCATACGCGAAGTGCAAGCACAGCTTGCAGAGCGGAGCGCGTGCTTCGCGGGTGCATTTGAACGCTGCGACTCCGCTGATATCGCCGTTCCCGCTCTTCCCGATTCACTACCCTCCTCCGCAATGTCGGAAAGTGCGCGCTCCCGGGCAGTCGAGATCAGATCGCTGCTCCAAAAGATGCTCCAGGCACCGATGCCGCGAACGGTCGTGCTTTCATCGAGCTTCTGCCTCGGCGCGCTGCCCGGACCGTATGCGTTCGTTGAGCGGCCGGGAATTCCGAATGTGATGCCCGCTTTCATAAACGAGATGTTCTTCCGGCTAATCGACGCTGACACTAAAGGGCGGCTTTCGTATTTTTCGTATATCGGAAGTACGTACCGATTGAAACTGTTGCGAGTAGATCCCATGATGTTTTATATGTGCCCGACGGTTGGCAGCGACGTCGGACGGATACGCGCGCTGGAGAAAATCGACGCCTTTGCCGTCGCTCATCCGACGATCGCCGCTGCCGAGCAGGCCCTGCTCCGTTCATCCGCCGAGCTGCGCGAGGACTATGCGGTGGCCTACCTGCGCGCGGCACTTGCTGAGACAGCAGGCCCGGCCGAGCAAGATCACGGCAACCTCGTCGAGCTCGCGCTCATGTACGAAGACCGTTCGGCCGGACTCGACGAAATCATTCTCTCCATCGCATCCATCAACGCGTACCATGCGACTCTCGTACGACGCGGTGTACCTTTCGACGTGTCGGTGCGAACTTTGTTCCTCACGCACTCCGCGTACCCCACGCTCTTTTTGGCTCAGAACCCGTCTGCGGGTGGGGCGACCGTCTCGGTACAATCTCCGAGCGCGGCGGCTCGTGACCTCGTTCTGCGCAATTACCGAGCCTACTCTTCGCTCAGGGCTACGATGTCACAAGATGATCTCATTCGAGAAATCCGGGCATTCGTGAAATCCGAGAGCAACGCGTCCGACATTTGAAACGGTATGCCGTCTCGTGACGGTACCTCCGCCGGCGATGCGGCGGCGGAACGCCGTCCCTGCGGCGTCCCTAGCGGAGTGCGTGAAATGATAATTGAATGTTGAAAATATGCATGTATTATTGCTCAATGCGTGCATCAAACCGTACGATAGTTGTTGTCCTCGCCATTCTCGTCGCGGGGGTTTTTGCTTTTCTCTACTTCCGCGGCAATTATCCCGGCGACTTGCGAACGGACGTAACCCAAGAAGGTATCGCTCTCACCGCTCCGGAGTCCGGGCAGGGAGAAATAACGGTAGCCGACAACGGGAAAGCGCTTTCGTATCCTGTCGGCTCCAAATTCACGGTCACCCTCGACTCGACGCTTTACCCGGAAAATGCCCTTTCGTGCGCGCCTCCGAATAGCGGTGTTGTTCGTACGGTTAAAAATACAAAAGAAGTACAGCCGCCGTTCTACGTACGCACGTTCGAAGTGATGGGGCCGGGTACTTGTACGATGACTAACACTCGGTTCATTGCTGCGATCGTCGCAACCGGAAACATGCAATGATACGTACTCTCTGGTCACTGTAAAAGAAGGTGGACGGGATGACTCACTTGCACAGCGGTTCGAAAATGCATTCGCCCTTATCAAGAAGCGCATTCGGACCCTTCTCCACCTCGGGTAGTATCGGATAGGCGAGGACGTACGGATCGTGGCGCACGCCGGTCACCATCCACGACACCTGCTCGCCCGGCGTTCCACCCGCGATAACGAACGCATTATCTTTTATCTTCTGTTTGATGTAGAGCCCCCGCATCGGAACCTTCATGGGAAAGAATTGATAGGTGAAATTTGTATTGAGCGCTTCAAAATAATCCGGCAGTTGAACTGTCGCTTCGCCGTTTACGTCGAGCGTCGCTGTACCGTCGTACTGATTCAGCGTGTCCGGCGACTCGACGAACGAGTGATAGAGGAGTTTGTTCTTCGGGTCGAGCGGATGGTCGATGACGAACGAGCCCGCGCCTTTGGAGATGGAGCCGGTGATGTCAAAGGTGCTTCTCGCCAGTAAGTTCGCATTCACCGTAAGCGCCGCGCGCACTACGGGTGTAAGCGCAATTCCTCCTCCAATACATAGTGCGACAACAATGATGATGCGGGGTCTCATGCTATTTTTGATTCGTGCTCGTCGCATACAAACCGGGGTGGACGTACATGCCCTGCGCATATGGAGTCCCGGGGGCTTTCTCAACTACGGGAATAACAGGATTTGCGAGGATGTAGGCGTCGTGGCGCACGCCCGTAACCATCCACGAAACATATCCGCCCGGGGCACCGCCCGCGATGGTAAACACGGGCGCACCGACGAGTCCGAATATCCGCGGTTTCACTTCGATGGAAAGATATAAGTCCGGCATGCTGTTCCCTACCGGCGTGGCGAAATAGCGGAAATCTTTGTTGAGAGCGAGAAAATACGAGGGTAGTTGTATCGTTGCTTCGCCGGCGTCATCGAGCGTCGCACGCCCGACATATACATTCTTCACTTCCGGCGACTCGACGAACGAGTGATAGAGGAGTTTGTTCTTCGGGTCGAGCGGATGGTCGATGACGAACGAGCCGGAGCTCTTGGAGAGAGCGCCCGTCACATTAAGGTCGCCGTTAATGGTCACCGGCTTGGTGACGAGGAGCGCCGTCGCGAATTGCGGCAAGACAATAAATAGCACAACAAAAAGAAACACCTTCATGCGACGCATACATGAATTTTAGCATCCCCGGAAGCTCCCTGCGCGGACGCCCCGCACAACGGGACTACTTTTGCGAACCCCACTTCAGAGCGTCTTCGTAATCGGGCTTCAGTTCGAGCGCTTGCCGGATATCCGCCGCGGCACCGGCCGTATCGCCCTTTGCCCTATTGAGAAGAGCATGCGTGTACGGGACTCTGGGATCCATCGGAGCCAGATTACGTGCAACGCCGAGTGCTTCATCAGCACGCGTAAGCGCATCAGGAAATGCGAACTGCGAGAGCGAGATGTAGAGCGCCGCGCGTGAAAGCCATACCGTGAAATCGCGCGGATTCTCCTCGGTCGCGCGCTCGGAATAGGTAACCGCTTTATTTAAGAGGGCGGCAACGCCCGCGGTCTCCGCGCCATTTCCTTGTGCCGACGATTTCATGAGGTCAAACGCTACGGCGGCATCGGCGTTCGCCGCGTCGAGCAGGTATTTTGCGGACGGCCAAGCTGCAGCCGCTTTTTCAAAAAGAGGCGCGGCGTCCGCGACTTTGCGTACATCGACGCTCAGTACAGCCGTGGCCCGGCCGTGATACCAAGCACCCGCGGCCTGATGCGCCGGTACCCACAAAAACACCGCTCCTGCTCCCGCAAGAACGGCGACGATGCTATAGCGGATCCAAGGACGCAGTTCCCCGCCGGCGTCATGCTCCTGTATAAAAAGAAATCTCAAAGAGAAGCCGAGCGTAAGACCGGCCATAACGAAGAGCGGAAGCCCGACGGGATACCATATCATGGAAAGGAAGAGGAAAAGACAAAGGAGCAAACACGCCTCGAAAACTCCCCGGTCTTCGGCTGTAATGCGTGCAAGAAATTCTCCACCCTCTTTTGTTATGAGCCGTAAGACGAGAACGCCGGGCCCTAAGAAGAGCGCCAATAATCCGAGCATGCCGATGGTGACGGCGAGTGTAGTTAGCGTGCTGTAGCCTGACGAGGGTTCGAAATTCCAAAGCGGCGTCATGTTAATTTCCTCCGGCCGGTACGCGCTCCATGCGTATGAAAATGAATGCGGACCGGTGCCGATGAGCGCCGCCTCCAAAGAACTGAGATACAGACGTCCGGTGACGAGCTCGGTCGCCAAAAGAGAAGGGCGTGCGACAGCGGTCGTGGCCGGAAGTTGGCCGGGAGTGAACACGATAAACACAACCATGAGCACACTCACCAAAGTTGTCGCCAAAGAAAACCGTAGGAGTCCCGATTCGACGTCTGATATGACTGTAAATACAACAATAATGAGTCCCGCGGAGACACCGATACCCGCGGCAACCGGATTAAAGACAACCAACAAGCCCGCCACCAGGATGAGCGTGGCCGCTCCGTAGAGGCCGCGACGCCGTCCTGGCCCGTCCCGATCAAAAAGAATCGCCGCGATAAGGGCGCCGGAACTTAGCACGTATGACAGGTGCGGCCACATGCCGCCCAGTGGCTTAAAAACCTCTATGCCCGACCACAGGAACAGCGCGCCGAGTGCACTAACAACCCCCGCCAGTAGGTACGTATATAAGAACCAACGTGCAGCCCGTGCTGGAGCACAGACCCCGACCGCAATCGCCGCAGCAAATAAAACGAGAGAGCCAACCGTACCAGTCTCGAAACTAGTACCGAATACCGAATGAATGACGGACTGAGTTTGAATGCTCGAAACCGCGCCGACGACCACGAGCGGTACCCCGAGAAGTACCGCGGAATGAAACGAGATGTGACTCTTAAAAACGGCCGCGACGCCGTAGATACAGAGTGCGACACCGAACGCAAAAGCGGTCAGTATCCCCTGTTGTTGGGGAAGGTCCATTCCACCCACGGGAACCGCGACGACGACTACGACCGCGAGCGCAAGCGGGGAAAACATCACTGCGGGGGAGGAAAGCGAGCGCAACCGTTTGGCCTGCATAGCGAGAGTGTACCATTCCAAACATCGGTGACATCCTCTCGGGTTGTCTACCCCTTCGTATGGTATTATATCTCACATGCGGGCAATGATACTTATCCTTGTCGTATTTTTTTCTTTCGGCGCCGGTGTGAGCGCCGCATACGTGCTTTTGAGTTCTGTTGGGGCGGACAACTTTGCGCTCGCTTCATATCAAGCGCGTGACATCGTGTACGAAGATATCAAAGTACGTGGAGTCGTTGCCCAAGTGGACGTGCAGACTCGTACGTTGCTTCTTGAGAGCCCGAGCCCGTTCTCACCCGTCACAAAAACCAGATTGCGGATTGGCTACGGTGACAGGGGGATTTCCGGCGCTGCCGCATCAAGCACCGGTGTCTTTACTCGCCCTACCGTCGGCTCGCTCGTGAGCATCTTAGTCGGGAACCAACCGGGGCCATTACAGGCCAACTTTATCCGAGCGGCCGCACCGCGCCTATGAGAGATATGCTCCATACTCAGCAGTCCTGGAAACGTATCGTGGGCCTCGTGCTCGCTTCGGCATTATTCGGTTTTCTGGCGTATGCAATAATTGTCAACTACGTAACTTACAAAAGTACTTCACTGCGCCTAGAGAACGCCATGTCCGCCCTGAGTACAAACCCGCTCATACTCTACGGGACGGTCCTATCAGTAGACACCGGCACGGGGGTAGTGACCATCCGCATCATCGATGCATACCTGACTAACCTTGAAACACGGGACCTGCAAATCGTGACGACGACAAACACTATCGTCCTGCGGGAAGAATTGTCCGTAGGACCGGGTGGAGTCATCGTGGGTGTATCCAGCCTCTCCTCCGAATCACTCTCTGACGTGCTGCCGGGAACACACGTTCGCATCTACTATGTGCGCAGCGGCGAGAGTCTTCAAGCACAGGCAATCGTATACGGAAATCCCCTCTAAAAAACGAACCCTCCCACGGCCATAGACCGTGGGAGGGCATTTTTTCGGGCGCAGAGCCCATCAGGGGCCTTTTGGGTTTGAAGCCTTGAGCGCTCGGACTACTTCGCCCTGGAGCTCAACGTCGCGCAGCATGGTCGCTGCGAGCGCATCGGGGGTCGAGGGTTTGAGGTCGAACCCCATCCCCGCCGCCCATTCGATGAAAGCAGGGTTGGCGAGAACCTTTCTGATGTTCTTGTTCAGGAAATCCACGCGTTCTTTCGGCGTCCCAGCGGGAGCGTAAAGACCGAACCAAGACTTGGTATCGACCCCCGGCACCCCCGCTTCTTGCAGGGTTGGTATGTCGGGCAGATTCGGAGCGCGTTGCGCGGTCGTGACCGCGAGCGGCCGGAGCCGACCCTCCCCCATGGCCCCCTGGAACGTGAAGTAGTTCTGGATGGCGATTTGCGTGTCGCCACGCAGCGCGCCCGTAACTACGTCAGCCGGGAGTTTGTAGGCGACGACCTCAAACTTGAGACCCGCGCTCTTTTTCAGCAGATGCGCGGTGAGGTAGTCGGGCGAACCGACTTGCATGGTCCCCACATTGAACACTCCCGGAGCTGCTCGCGCGGCGGCAACGAAGTCGCCGAGCGTGCGGAACCGCGGGTCAGCGGTCACCACCAGATTCGCGAACTGCGCGACCTGAGTGATGGGCTGAAAGTCCTTGCGGACATCGTACGGCACCTCCGGCATCAGCCAGTGGGAAGCCGCATGTATCCCCGCCAACATGCCGATGGTATAGCCGTCGGGGTTTGCCGAGCGTAAATGCCCGGCTTCGACGACGCCCATGCCACCGGGCTGGTTGATGATGACCACCGGAACGCCGATGAGCGGTTCGAGGTCACGTCCGAGACGGCGCAAGATTCCTGTTGACGCCGAGTCGGGTCCGAACGGCGAGAGAATCTTGATCGGTTGGCTCGGATATTTTTCCTGCGCGTACACCGACGTGGTGAACGCGAGGATGCCCAATATCGCGAGCATCAGTCTGAGAGTTCGCAGCATAACAACACACTCCTCTTCATGTTATGTCATGTCGAAAATGATGAGTCTGGCACGAGTCAATGTACCAGACGACACTATAGGGGCGTACAGATACCGCGTCAATCAGTCCGTTATGAAAATAATTTTTCCACGAAATACAAACGGTACCAGCGCAGGAACGTGAGAAGCACAAAGAGATGCCGGATGCGGAACTCAAGCGGCTTCGAAATGGCGGGGGGTGCCGTGAGCGAGTGGGGAGACGCCGTACCGTTCTCCGCCTCGGTCACCCGCTCGTCCGCGAGCTTCCGCATCGTATCGGCGTACGTTTTATCAATGATATCCCACACTGCCGCGTCCGCTTCGGCAACAGCCGCGTCGAACGCTTCGATGACCAGACGATGGAGTTTCGTATCTTTGCTTTCGGGAAGCCCGTACTTGCGACGGTTCACTACCTCTTCCGGCAACATATCCCGAAACGCGCTTCGGAGTACCGCTTTCTCCGTTTCGTCCTTGAGATTGAAGCGCGGAGGGACCGAAAGAGAGGTCTCGATGACCCCGTCGTCGCAGAACGGCACGCGCGCCTCAACGGCGTGCGCCATCGCGCACCGATCATGCATGTCCAGACGTCCTTTCAGGAACTTCTTTATATAGTAGTACTCCATGCGATCCAGTGAGTCTCCGGCGGGACATCCTTCATAATAGTCGCGTACGTTGCGGTCTATCGCCTCCTCCACAACACGCTCGTTCAAGAATTGAGGCGAGAAATATCGCACGACGTCCGGCACGCGCGTTTTCAGCAGGGAACGAAGACCGTCGGCGGTCGCGCACGCTTCGCGCGCCTCGTTAAAACCGGGCAGCGCATAGTAGTACCCGAGATTGAACTCGTCGGAACCCTCTCCGATGAGCGCGACTTTGCATCCCGCATCATGCAGCGTCCGGTACATCCCAAAAAGTCCGAGCTCCCGCACGGAATCAAAGGGCCGGTCGAGCGCCGCGACGAGGCGGTCAACATCACGTATGAGATCCTTGCTTGAAAGGACCGGGGCGAGAAGGGGGATGCGTTCCCTCTGTGCGACAAGTTTCGCGTATTCGTAATCGGGATTATCTCCGCCTTCACAGCGGATAGCGCTCGCCGCAGAGGGGCGCGTGGGGCTGCGCGCCGCGACGACCGTAACAATGCTTGAGTCGAGACCGCCCGAGAGCCCGACCCCGTATGCGACTTCTTCGGGGATCTGCTCAAGAACGGCCCGACTCACCTCGCGGCGCATTTCTGCCGCAAGCTCTTTTTCCGGACGCTCGCGCCGCACGAGAGAGACGTCGTGATAGCGCTCGACAGAAAGCCCCGTATGATCGAAATACGCGCGTGAACCCGGCGGCAGGGAGCGTATACCCTCGAAGAACGAACGGTCGAGCGGTTCGCTTTTTCCCAAGGCGAGTATCCCGAGAAAATAATCCGCAATGGCCTCACGGTCCGGTTCGCGCCTGAAGTCCGGATGCGCGAGAATTCCTTTCGGCTCGGAACTGACGATGAGCGTGTGCGCAAGAAGACCGTAGTACAGCGGCTTGATGCCGACCCTGTCGCGCGCGAGAAAAACACGATTTTTTGAACCGTCGTAAACAAGAAAAGCGAATTGGCCGTGGAGATGTTCGACGCATGCGTCTCCCCACTCGATGTACGCGTAGAGCGCGACCTCCACATCTGAATGTGTCGCGAACGTGTACTTTCCTTCCAGCTTCCCCCTCAATTCTTTGTGGTTAAAGAATTCCGCATTGGCAACGATGGCGTACTCGTGCCCCTTGTACTCTCTCTTGATGGGCATACCTCCCTCCGCAACGTCAACGATACTAAGACGTCGGCTTCCCAACGTGACGCACCCGGAAACGGAGGTGAACACACCTTCGCCGTCGGGGCCGCGGTGCGCGAGCGCATCGTTCATTTTTTTTATGATACGCCCGCCTCCCTGAGGCGGCGCGCTAAAATCCACAAGACCGTTTATCCCGCACATGAGCAGCCATTGTACTCTGTAATTTCTTCCCGATACACTTGGCTCACGGCAGCCATCCGGCTTTCCGACCGCGCTCCTCCCGTACCCTCTGCGCACTCATCACTTTCTCAAGAACGTCAGGAGTGAGTTTAGTGCGGGTTTCTGCATCGGAAAGACGTCGCGACGGGTCCATACCGACATATCCGTCGCCCAAAAACTGCGGCTGTTTTGGTATACGCCACACGCTTCCGTTGAACGGAAGATAGTACACGCTCGGAAAACTGCGGGTAAGAAGATCGTACAGGGCGGAGTATGATTGCATGGTGTCGGAGCGGGTCCGACGTATTACATGCGCGCACATGGTCTGCATGTCGCGGGAACATTGTCCGAGGAGAAGGTCGAATGTGCTTGATTTCTCCACAGACACGAGGTTGCGGTGTAATTCCGGACGGCGTGAAATATCGATCCGTGTCGCGATTTCGGCCCAATACCGGAGATCCCGCGTATTGTACAAATGAGTGGCGGGCTCGTACCAATACGGTATTTCGTCGGGAGTGATGCCGACCGCTGTGGCATATCTTCCGCGCACGATGTCGTCCTTCTCTTTCGAAGAAACCCACAGATTGAGGAAGAACGACGTGTCTACGAGCGCGAGCCACATCATGTTCCTACCCGTGGCCTTCTCGCGCATACGATAAAACATAAACGTATGTTCTTGCGGCTGCACATCAAAGTTCGGCAGGGTGTAACGGAACGGACCGTGTTTCTCGAGAATATCCGACTGCCGGAAGGGTGACACTCCTCCGGCAATCTCCGCCGCATGGACATGCGCCTGCCACGGCGTCATTTCACCGCTCTTGAGCGGAGGCAGTGCCCGGGCAGCGTTGTACGGACGGCTCCGCTTTGTCCCCGTCCCGGTCAATAGTGCGGCACGCTCTTCCGCGAGAACTGTCAGGGCGCGGCCGTTTTCAATGAGAAGCTCCAAAAACGCTTCTACGTATCCGTACGAGGAAAGACGGCCGAACATATCTCGCATGACGAATGTATTCTCGTCGGACTCTATTCTGACAAGCAATCGGTGGAATACGCGATACCGGGATGCGTTGTCGGCGTATTCGCGCGCCGCGTCCTTCCAGGCGTCAACGAGGCGCTCCGCGGTATCCGACGACGGAGACGCGATGTATGCCCGGCGTTTTCGTTCCGCTCTCACGAACGCGCGCAAAAACGACAA
>MFKY01000014.1 GCA_001781175.1 Candidatus Kaiserbacteria bacterium RIFCSPHIGHO2_01_FULL_55_37 | reverse complement strand
CATAATACGGGCCGTATGGCTCTCGAATTTTTCGCCAAGCAGATGCAATTCGGCGATTGGAAGGTAGATAACAAATCAAAATCGCACGTCGCAAGCGGGATGATAGGCAAAACGGCCGTCGTGCTGGTTGCGCCCGATACCTTTATGAACAAATCCGGCGCGGCAGTACTCAAATTCGTCAAAAGTCAGAAGGCCGCCGAGCGCATGGTTGTGATTTACGACGACCTCGACCTTCCGCTCGGCGGACTCAAGCTCTCATTCAATAGAGGAAGCGGCGGGCACCGGGGAGTCGAGTCCATTATGAAAGCGGTAAAGACCAAAAAATTCACGCGTGTGCGCGTGGGCGTCTCGCCGGAAACTCCCGGAGGCAAGCTCAAGAAGCCGCAAGGCGAAGACGATGTCGTCAAGTTCATTCTTTCGAAGTTCTCCTCCAAAGGAGGATCCGCCTCCGGCGGAAAGCCGTCGGAAATGGACGAGATGAGGAAAGTCTTCAAGAAAGTAGCTGGTGCGCTCGAAGCGACCGTCGCCGACGGGCCCCAGATAGCGATGAACCGATTCAATTGACCCGATTCTTTAGATGTGATTAGCTATCCGCCGGAAGGGAGTATTCGGAGTTTGGAAATTCACAACCTTGGGGGTCTTGTTATGAATAAAAGTAGCGCGACTTGTTTTAGAGCAGGTCAACGCGTCAGACTCAATGAGCTTGGCCGGAACGCGTCGCTCGGGGCCAAGGGTGAGGTTTGGTTAATCGGCGACGCCATCTCAGCACCTGACCACCCTGTTCACCCCGAACGCTATGTTCTCGACCCGCCACACGCCATCGGTCCGGTCTCCGGAATGTTTCTGGAATCGGCAGAGTGAGGTGCGCGCATGAAGTTAAAACGAAAAAGGACCCGACCTCGGTTGAGAGGAAGGGCCCTTCGTTTTTAACGCTTTCTAAACAGCCGGTTTCAATGTCATGCGGCGGTCTTTCGGTTCGAAGAAGGTGATAGTGAACGGATACACCTTGCCGAGTTCCAATTTCGCGCGAAGGTCTTCCTCGTTGGCGAATTCGGAAATGTGCACCAAGCCCGCGACGCCTTCTTCGATAGAAGCGAGTGCGCCGTGTTTGTTGTATTTGATGACGACGGCTTCCACGCGCTGGTCTTTCTTGTATTTTGCGCCGACTGCTTTCCACGGGTCGTCGAGAAGCGCTTTGATAGAGAGGGAAACTTTGTCGTCCTTTATCTCGATGACCTTCACCTTGACCGCGTCGCCGACTTTGTAACGAGTCTTCGGATTTTCGACGAGCGCCCAGTCCATTTCCGAGATGTGCACGAGGCCCTCAAGACCTTCTTCTATTTTCACGAAGACACCGAACTCCGTCGCGCCCGTGACGATACCGTCGAGTACGTCGCCCGTGTGGTACTTCTCGACGAGCGATGCGCGTTCGGTCGTGCCCGCGCCTTTTTCGCTGAAGATGAGTTTCTGCTCCTTCGGGCTCGCGGTGATGACCATGACCTCGACTTTCGTGCCCACCATTTTCTTAAGCTCGACGAAAATCTTTTCCTTATCACCGTCGGGTACGCGGGGGTAGTGCGCGGGGGAGAGCTGCGAGGCAGGCAAGAATCCCGCGAGGCCGTTCCAGTTGATGATGAGTCCGCCCTTGTTCGCATCCACGACGGGCAGCTCGAAGACCGTCTTCTTTTGCATCGCCTGCTCGGCTTCGTTCCAGATGACAGCCTGACGCGCTTCGCGCAGCGACAATTCGATGTAGCCCTCGGAGTTGTCCATCCCCACGACCTTCGCGGTGACGGTGTCGCCGATGTTTACGTTCTTCAATGCCTCACGTGCGGAGAGGTATTCGCGGCCGTAGATGATACCCGTGCCGTACGGCGCAAGGTCGATAAAGACGCGTGCACGACCGATGGCGACCACCGGGCCCTCGACGACGTCATCCATGACCGGCGGCGTACCTGCGGAAGCCATGAGTTCCGCCATCGGGCCCTGCTTTTCCGGCACTACCTCGACTTCGTTATTCTCCTCACTTCCAACAACCTTCTTATCCTCCTCAGTTTCTGAGTTCATTTTGTATTACGTTTGGTGCCCCGTTTCTTGCGCTACCGTGTCTGTCGGAAGCAGGGTATGAACCATCCGCTCTACTATTAATAAAACGTCCGCCGAGTATATTGCATGAACACCCAAAAGTCAAAATTCAAAGGATATAAAAGGGTTGGGAGGTGCCGCCGAAGCTAAGCACCCCCCGTCAGCGCTCCCGCAGGTGTTGACTCGCGAATCAACAAGACCCTGAGATGCTGGTTGTCAGCTCCTGTCGGAACCGATCAAGCAATTTTGAAACCCCGCTCTCGCGGTTGAGGCACCGACTTTGGCGCAACATATGGTCGAAAGATCTCCGAATCCTCTGATGAAGCATGATCAATGCATCTCTTTGGATCCGTTTCTATAGCACCTCCTATTGCTGTTGATCGTGACTTGGCATTGCTGCCTCATCCGCGCTCATTCACAACTTATTCGGTTTGTTCATCTTCTGACCTCCCTTCTAAGCTGAGACTTTCGGTGTCAGCCCGGTGGCGTCATTTTCGTAGACCCCCCTTCATAGGATCGCCATGCTTGCACCGTACGTAGGCGAAGCACGACTTATCGCTAAGCTACTCCTTCGCGATGTATCCGTCAATGACGGGCTGTGAAAAGGATTTTATGTAAAAACCCCCGGCGGTTGCCCGCCGGGGATTCATCAATGAGCGCTATGCGCTCCTTGGAATAGCGGCATCAGCCAGCGCCGACGCCGAGAGCGTGACGCTTGATGTGCTTGTAGGACGTTGCCGGCTGCTTGGCGCGATCGATGACGGTATTCAGCTCGAACTTGACCGTCCGCACCTTCATCGCCGCTTCGAAGCCGACCGTGCTTGGCAGAATCGCCGCCCACAGCCCACCAGTTGTTGCCTTCTTGGTGTCGCCAGCCTTCTTGTCGCCGGCGATGGTCAAGGTCTTCAGCGCGGTACCGACCTGCGTGGTGTCGAAGAACGACTTATCCTGCAGCGCGGTGCTCTTCAGCGCGTCGATTTTCAACGTTGGACCGGCCTGGCCTGTGCTGAAAGTCGACGGAGCAAGCGTGATGCCCGAGACCCGGAGATCGGTCGCCTGCGCACTGGTAGTGGCGATGGCTGAGGTCACGATAATCGCGGCCGTTGCCATCAATATCATTCTCAGTTTCGTCATTTCGCTTCTTCCCTCCTAGTTTCTTTCCATTGGAAGGATTGTAGTAAAGAACCGGCCAAGGTGGCCGGTGGCCGCCCTGGGAAAGATCAAGCAAGGCAGCTACTCGCAGTATGGATTCCATGAAGACGACGTCAAGGACACCCTGTGTCCTTTAGGGGACAGCAAAAAATGCTATAATGGCCTCACCCCAGTAGCGAAACTCTCAACAATCTCTCTTGTCAAATGAAAATTACGTATGCATCACATGGGTAACTACTCCGTTCATTCGTTGAGTTTGCTACGGGGTATAAGATTTTCTAAACTCGTTACACTCGTTAACAAAATCTAATATGATTCTTACTTTTCACGAAGGCGCATGCGTGCGGGCGAGCGCGGGGGACACCACGGTCGTCTTCGGGCCCGTCTCCAAGAAGTCCAAAAATTTCAAACCGACCAATTTCGGCGCTGACGTCGCGTTCATCTCATTCAATCACCCCGACATGAACGGCTCCGAGGAGGCGGCGCGCGGAGAAAGACAGCCGTTCGTCATTTCGGGACCGGGGGAGTATGAAGTGAAGGACATGACCATCGCCGGATTCCCCTCGGGCTCTAAATACGGCAACGAACCCCGCATCAACACCATCTACTACGTCCACTTCGACGGCATGTCCATCCTCTATCTCGGCGCACTCGGCGATCTCGATTTACCGGGCGATGTGCTTGAAATGGATTCGCCCGACGTGCTCATCATTCCCATCGGCGGTAACGGCGCGCTTACGGCCGCCGAGGCGCAGAAGCTCGCCGTGAAGCTCGAAGCGAAAATAATCATCCCCATACTCTACGACGACAAATCGCTCAAGCAATTTTTGAAAGAGGCGGGCGAAGAGGGGGTGAAGCCGGTGGACAAGCTCACCATCAAGCCGCGCGACGTCGCCGGCAAAGAAAACGAAGTAGTTGTGCTGGCTAGTTAGTAGTACATAGTGCGTAGAGCGTAGTAAAATGCGGAGATGCGCCATGTGCTTGCTATAGGCTACGCACTACGCACTACCAACTGACTTATGGTCGTCCAGAAAGCTATCGACAATCTCAAGGAGGGCCCGAAGGACGACAAAGTCGCCGTCGCAAGCGGCATCGCGATATCGGTCGTCGTCGTCCTCCTCGCGGCCTGGGCGATTTTTTTCTTCCGCAACATCCAAAAGAATTCAGAACAGCTTAATCTGAGCGGGGGAGCGCAGGACGAATTTAATTTTTCGAGCGTCAAAGATGCGCAGGAGCAGTTGAAGCAGCAATTTTCCAATTCTACCCAAGACCTTGAGCAGCTCCGCAACGACGCCGTTTCAAATCAGATACAAGTTCAACAGCAAACCGGAGTACAGGAGACGCAGGGCGGGGGACCCGACCAATTCGGCACCCAGTAATCAGGCTATTATTGAGCCGTTTTTGACTGGATTTCATACTTCATTTCTGCTACAATTAGTCGAACATGGCACGCGGAAAAGATGAGGAAAAACAGCCTGTAGTAGCGCGACCCGAAGGGGTCCGCGCTCGTTCTATCTCGACCGAAATGCGCGAGTCGTACCTAGACTACGCGATGTCCGTCATCACAGCACGCGCGCTTCCTGATGTGCGCGACGGGCTCAAGCCGGTGCATCGCCGCATTCTTTTTGCAATGCAGGAGGCCGGGCTCACCGTCTCGGCCAAGACCCGCAAGTCTGCGACCGTCGTCGGTGATGTGCTCGGTAAATACCACCCGCACGGCGATGCCTCCGTCTACGACGCGATGGTGAAGATGGCCCAGGATTTCACGATGCGTTACCCGCTCATCATCGGCCAAGGCAACTTTGGTTCGATAGACGGCGACGGCGCCGCCGCATACCGGTACACAGAAGCAAAGATGTCGCGACTTGCCGGAGAGATGATGCGCGATATCGAAAAAGAAACGGTGGACTACGCACCCAATTATGACAACACCAAACAGGAGCCGACCGTCCTGCCGTCGGCGACCCCGAATCTTCTTTTGAACGGCACGCTCGGTATCGCCGTCGGTATGGCGACCAACATTCCGCCGCACAACCTCCGCGAAGTCGGGGAAGCGACCATTCACCTTATTGAAAATCCGGACGCCACGACGGAAGACCTTTTGAAATTCGTACAAGGACCCGATTTCCCGACGGGCTGTATCGCGTTCAATCAGACCGACATCAGACACGCATACACGACCGGCCGGGGAGGTGTCGTCGTACGCGGCGACGCGGAAATAGCGGAAGGCAAGAAGGGCGATTATCAGATAGTCGTTACTTCGATACCGTTCCGGGTAAACAAGTCCGACCTTCTCACCAAAATCGCCGACCTCGTTCACGAGAAAAAACTCGAAGGCATCCGCGACATTCGCGATGAGTCCACCAAAGACATCCGCGTCGTCATCGAATTGAAGAACAACGCGAACGCGCAGACGGTCCTCAATTATCTCTACAAGCACACGCAGCTCGAAGAGACCTTCCATTACAACGTCGTGGCGCTCGTAGACGGCGTGCCGCAGACGCTTTCGCTCAAAGCGCTGCTTGAATACTTTATCGCCCACCGCAAAGAGGTGGTTACACGCCGCACCAGATACGACCTCAAGGTCGCGCAGGCGCGTGAGCACATCCTCCTCGGTCTCAAGAAAGCGCTCGACCACATCGACGAAATAATCAAGCTCATCAAGAAGTCCAAAGACGTGGACGATGCCCGTGCGCAGTTGATGAAGGCGTTCAAATTCTCGGAGCCGCAGGCCAATGCGATTCTCGACATGCGCCTGCAAAAGCTTGCAGGTCTCGAACGAAAAAAGATTGAAGACGAATTGAAAGCGGTACAAGCGCTCATCGAAGAATTGACCGCGCTTTTGAAGAGCGAAAAGAAGCTCATGGAGCTCATCAAGAAAGAACTCCGCGAAGTTGTCGAAAAGTACGGTGACGACCGCCGCACGAAAATCGTGAAGCGCGGTGCGACTATACTTTCAGCCGAAGACCTCATCGCGGACGAGGATTCGGTGCTGGTACTCACTCAGGGCGGTTATATCAAGCGCACGAATCCGGGCGAGTACCGCAGACAAAAGCGCGGCGGTGTCGGCGTCGTGGACCTCGATACCAAGGAGGAGGATTTCGTCACACAGTTCCTCACCGCAAGTGCGCACTCGGACCTGCTTTTCTTCTCGGACCGCGGCAAAGTCTACCAGTTGAAAATGTACGATTTGCCGGAGGGACGACGTGCGACCAAGGGCAAATCCATCATGAATTTCATTTCGCTTGAGCAGGGCGAACAGATCACCTCCATCCTCGCGATGCCGAAAGAGAAGAAAGCGGTCGAAGGTCTTTCGCTCCTCATGGCTACGCGGGACGGCACGGTCAAACGCGTGGCCGCATCGCAATTTCACGAAGTGCGCCGCAGCGGACTCATCGCAATCTCGCTCGACAAGGGCGACGCGCTCATTTCCGCGCAATTCGTGTACCCCGGTGACGATGCGATGCTAGTCACGTCCAAAGGGCAGGCAATCCGGTTTGCGACAAAGGACGTGCGCGAGATGGGACGCCAGGCGGCGGGTGTCCGCGGTATGAAGTTGGGTGGCGGAGACTCCATCGTCGGCGCGGGCGTTGTGCCGAAGGGGGTGAAAGACGCCGAGCTCCTCGTGCTCTCTTCGACCGGTTACGGCAAAAAGACCAGGCTTACCGAATACAAGACACAGGGGCGCGGGGGAAGTGGCATCAAGACGATGTCTATTACGCCGAAGACCAAACAGCTCGTCGGCGCGGCAGTCGTTCTCGCGAAAGGCGGCGAGCTTGTCGCAATGTCCAAGAAAAGCCAGACCATCCGCACGGGACTCGATGAGATTCCAACTTTGAGCCGCGCCACGCAGGGCGTGCGCGTCATGAAAATGCGCGAAGGGGATTCAGTAGCGTCGTTCGTCGTCTTCGAAGCAGAGAGCGAAACTGGATGAATCCAGTATGAGGAGCGAACCACGAGATACGGACGCGCAAAGACCTTCCGACAAAGACAGTTATAAGCGTTTCAGCGATTTTGATGCAAAAACTCTTGCGGGGGATGCGACCGGCGAAGGACAGAGGATTCTCGAAATTTGTAAAAGGTATAGCTTCCAGTTTCCGGCAGAGGTGCCATTGACGAGGATTGCGGCGAAATACGTCCAGATGCGGGAAGGAAATGCGTTACGCATACTACCCCCTGAGACCTTCGAAAAGTTTTCAGAGAGAAGTTCTCACATTGAGTTTAGGCTCGCGCGCGAGTGGTTGGACAAGGTGTATTTCTTACAGCGTGCCCTCGACGAAGCCTTTGCCGCAGGCACGATAGACCAAGAAACGGTTGACCAGGTCCAGCGTGATATTGGCATTCTGGACATTGAGGCAGTATTCAAGTTTCTGTTGGATGAGCATGGTGTCGCCGTCAAGATTCCAAGGACAGGAACAGATACGAACTGGTAGAGGCAGGAAAATTTGTAAATTTGGGTTTTGTGACTTAATGACATCGTAAGTCGTTATGGATTACTCAAGAAGAAGCTGGACCGGGAGTTCGGAGTGGCCGGTACCTGAATAATCAGAAATATGCTTCTTAAATCTCGCGGGCGTTTCGCCGAAGAGATCGGTCGTTAGTATCGATGGGAAATTCTTCTGTCCACAGTAATCCGAATAACTACTCCAGCGGTATTTCATGAGCCAATCGTGTGCATGTGCAGGATTCTGTATTGCCCGCGACCGCCAGTCCCGTCCTTTTTGGAGGTAATCAAGCGGATTGAAGTGCACGTAGTTGATAATATGCAGAAAATAGGCTTCGGAGTTAACGTGGATTTTTTTCGTCCGCCCCTGGAACAGGTAGCCGCTCCGGTCGTAGCGCTTGTTAAAGTACTTTGCGTACCCGATGTTTAGCTTCCGGATAAACATTGAGATGCCGTTTTCTACGCGTTCGGAAAGGAGGAGGTGATAGTGGTTCCTCATCAGGCACCATCCGTGTAGGTTAACAAGGCGTTTCCCCTCATAACGACTTACGATGTCGTTATGGTCTTGTTCGATTAGGTATGTCGTGTTGTTTGCCGGCGTCGATGTGTTGAACAAGCCAAGTCCGTGAACAAATCGAAATCGATCGCGATCATCAAGGAAGATGTTTCTTTTTTCGACGCCTCTGTTAAGTACGTGGTATAGCTCCATGAGATAAGTATATCCCCATAACGACTTACGATGTCGTTATATGTGCATAAAAGTTCAACGGAAGCGCCGGGAATCCGCTATACTGTATGCGATGTCTACAGATACTCCACTCAAGACGGAAGGTTTTGCGCATCCTAAGCGCAACGTCGCAGCGCTCGGCATTGAGCCGGGAATGTCGGTTGCCGATTTTGGTTCGGGCAGCGGCATTTACGTACTCCATATCGCGGAAGCGCTTGAGCACTCGGGACGTGTCTATGCGATAGATGTGCAGCGTGACCTTTTGCAGCGTGTGAAAAATGAGGCACAGCGGCGCGGATTCAAAAATGTCGATGTGATTTGGACGGACCTTGAACGACCCGGCTCTTCCAAAATTGCGGACCAGAAGCTCGACCTCGTACTTATCTCGAACCTCCTGTTCCAAATTGAAAACAAAGCCGCAGTGCTCGCCGAGGCGTGGAGGGTGCTCAAGCCCACGGGAAAACTTGCTATCATTGATTGGTCGGATTCTTTCGGCGGTATGGGACCGCAGAAACGGGATGTTGTGACGAAGGAGTCCGCGCAGAAGCTCGCGCGGGAGAACGGATTCGAATTACTGCGTGAATTTTCGGCCGGTGCGCATCACTATGGATTGATATTCCGGCTAGTCCCACAAAAAAAGCCATGAAGAAACTATCGATGTTCCAAATGACATTGCTCGTCGTCTTCGGCGGACTCGCCATCGCCGGCGTTCTTATATTTGCTCTCGCGGTAGGCGGCGGGCAGAGCAACACGATAGGAGCGGTGAAGATATGGGGTACGCTCGACCAGAACGCCTTCTCCACAGTGCTTCGCCAAGCCGCCGAGAACAACGCACAGTTGAGCCAGGTGACGTACGAACAGAAAGACGCCGCGACGTTCGAGGAGAACCTTACGAACGCACTTGCGAGCGGAACCGGCCCCGATCTTTTCTTGATGCGGGCGGACTACGCATACATGGATGCCGGCAAAGTGACCATTATTCCCTTTTCCGCATTGTCGCAAACGCAATTTGAAAGCACGTTCGCCGAGGCGGCACGGCCGTTCCTCGCGCAGAACGGTGTCATTGCCGTGCCGCTTCTTGCCGACCCTCTCGTCTTGTACTGGAACAAAGATATGCTCGCTTCCGCCGGATACGCTCAACCACCGAAATATTGGTACGAACTCTTTGATGTTGCGCAAAAAATCAGCAAGCGCGACGACACCGGTTCCATCGTCAAATCTGCGATTGCACTCGGTGAGTACAGGAACGTAACGAATGCCAAAGATATTATTGCGACCCTCATACTGCAGGCCGGAGGGGATATCACTTCGTACGACAACACCGGTCGCCTGACACCGGCGCTCGCACCGCGGGCCGGAGTGGCGTCGGTACAATCAACGGCTTCCGCGTTGCGTTACTATACTGAATTCGCGGACCCCTCCAAGAACGATTACTCCTGGAACCGCTCGCTTCCGGAATCCCAAAAGTCGTTCACTTCGGGCGATACGGCGCTCTATATCGGGCACGCAAGCGAACTTGCGCGCATCACGGCCATGAACCCCAATCTCAACTTCTCCGTGGCACCGTTGCCGCAGATCAACTCATCGCAGAACGCCGTTAATACCGCGCGTGTATGGGGATTGGCGGCTTCCCGTTCGGGCAAGAATCCCGGCGGCGCTATCACAGCGGCGTTCCTGCTTGTTTCGATCGATACCGCCGGCCCGCTCTCGACCGCGCTGGGTATTCCGAGCGCGCGGCGCGACATTCTGAACAAACCCACACAAGGCAACGACGACTTCTTCAACAAACAGGCCATACTTGCGCACGCATGGTTGGACCCCGACCCTGATAAGACAGCCGTGCTTTTTCAGGCTATGATTGAAAACGTAACAAGCGGCGCGTTGCTTGTTGCAGAGGCTGTGCAACGCGCTGACCAGGAGATGGCACATATCTTAGGACTATGAGTAAAACTGATGCTCTGAAATCATCCCCACGCCTTGTATCCAGGGCCATTGTGTCAATTTGTCTAGTGGTGCTCTCGCCCCTTGTCGCATCCGCGGCCACTTGTACGGACGGGCTCTGCAATCCTCTCAACTCCAGTTTCAGTTCTATTCCGGCGTTCATTGCCGGCGCTCTGAAAGTTCTCGTCATAGTCGCGCTGCCGATAATCGCGCTTTTTATCGTGATATCCGGATTCATGTTCGTGTTCGCGCTCGGCAACGAGGGCAAGCTCACCAAGGCAAAGGAGAATTTCGTGTACGTCATCATAGGGGCGCTCCTCATCCTCGGTGCATGGGTCATTGCGACACTCATCGGCGGCACGGTGACACAGATCGTAGGTAACTGATATGGCACTTTCCCGCTTCGCTCTCGCTCTCGTTCTTCTCGCGGCGCCGACGGTGGCGTCCGCCGCGGCTCCGCGTACCTTTCTCGACCTTTCCAATGTGGTGGTCGTCATACTCAACAATGCGACCGCGGTCCTCGTGGTTGCAGGTATCGTCGTCTATTTCTACGGTGTATCGACCAATATTTTGAACTTCAGCGACGAGGCGGGAGAAAAACTCAAAGCGTACTTTTTCTGGGGCATTATCGTTTTGTTCGTCATGGTTTCCATCTGGGGCATCTTGCGGCTTCTGCAGAACACGATCTTTGGCGGCAGTAGTGCCAATCCGACGACAGGAAGCTCCGTGCAAAACACTTCTTCCGACCCCTTTAATGCGCCGCGATTCGGCGGCGAGTAGCCCGCTCTCATATGCCCCGCAGTGAAATGTGCCGTCGGCGGGCATGTATAATGAACATCACTATGCGACTATCCGAAGTGCTTCTCGGTGTAAGGATTACCAATCTCGCCGCGCGCCGTGCGCGCAACGGCACATTCTACTGACGGGGTATGCGAACTCCGATTCTTCTTTCACGCATTTTGGTGCCTCTCACGCTTATGCTGCCCGCACTAGCAGGCGCGGCGAATTCCGTCACGAAGGCTTTGGGGGTCTTCAACGTGTTCGTCGGGCTCATGCTCACCGCGGCGCTCTTGATATACGGTGTCGGATTCGTCGTGTGGCTCGTGCGTCTCGGGACCTGGCCCACGTACCGTACCGAAGGGATAAAGATAATGGAATGGGCGGTCGTTGTCCTTTTCGTTTTGGTAGTGCTTTTGGCTATCGTTCAATTTCTTCAATACCATCCGCGTCAGGCGGGCATCGTCGGGTCTTTCATCGTGGCTATCCTCATCGTGTGGATGATTGTGTATCTGGCCACTCACTCAGGCGGGGGGAAGAAAAAGGATGAGGGCGGCGGGCCCGAACACTAAAGCTCTCATTGGTAGTACTTTCTGCGCCCACACGTGCCTGACCCTTCTCGACTTTTGGCCCGCGCCTGCTGGCGCGTGCCTGACCCGCCTCGTATCTGCCTTCGGCAGACACTCGGCCCCTGAGGGCGCCTCGCGGCGGTGTCAGGCGCCCTCTTCGGGCGGGGTCACGACAGTCTTATCCACACAAAACGATTGTGCGGATAAGACTTTACCTATACCATTGAGGTACTTAGATATTAGCTAAATATATAGCCCTAATCTTCATATTATGCGGAAAATAATCGGTTCCTCGTTCCTCGCAGCGGCAACTGTGGCGCTTCCGGCACTCGCAAGTGCTGCGACGCTGCTCGATACACTTGCCCTTTTCAACACGTTCTTGAATGCGATGATAGGTCTCTTTATCACGCTCGCCATCGTCGTCTTTTTCTGGGGCCTCATCAAGTACCTCATGCACGCGGGCGAAGAGGCATCTGAAGGTTTGTCTATCATGTTCTACGGTGTTATTGCGATATTCGTCATGGTTTCCATCTGGGGCATCATCCGCCTGCTACAGAGCACCTTCAAAGTGACCTCTACTGACCCGGTCATTCCGAAAGGCATTCAGATCAACACCGGCGTCGGCGGATTCTAATGGGGCGTCTCTGTTATGGAACGTAAGGCGCATTAAGCAACGCCTCTGTCTATGCCCAGTAGTACAAGTTTGGAATTGCTTTGGTTGTGGCATACAGGAGTACGGAGGGCATATTTTATTGTATAGTTTATCATGTAGTCCTTGTCGCGATTAATAGCAGCAAGAACTATTCGAAATTACACTAACCGGGTATGGATGCAGCAGCGAACATAATGGGCCGGTTCACGACTTACATCATCGATCCGGCAATTCTTGTCGTGTTCGCTGCAGGTTTTTTCCTCTTCATCTACGGGCTTGTGGAGTTTCTCTGGAATTTGAACGAGGGGGGAGAAAATAAGGAGGGGAAACAGCACATGATGTGGGGAATCGTCGGCATGCTCATCATGATATCCGTCTACGGCATCCTCGATTTGCTCGACAACACCTTCGGTCTCGATTTCCGCAATCCGGACGTCTCGCGCGCCAATAATATAATTTTGCCCGGGAATTTCTTTAGCAACTGAGCCTAATCAGTGGGCGGGGAGGGACTTGCACCCTCACGCCTTGCGGCACAAGGTCCTAAGCCTTGCGTGTATTCTATTTCACCACCCGCCCATCTTTGACACAATAGACCGCTTCCTTTTTAACGATGGAAGCGACTTCTTATAGTACATGCTCTTGATAATTTTCATAGAGTCTGCCTTCCCGAACGAGAGCGTATACACAGATTTTCTCCGGGCGTGGTATGTATATCCACCCTCCACCTTACATTCATTTCTTATGCTCCGGTGAATCCAAACAAGAAAATCAAGGCTTGCCGATACAAGTCTTACCCGCAGTTGCGGGAGCCGACTTTCCGGATGGCGAGAAATGCTTATACTACCGTCTCCGTCGATGCAGCCGCGCAAGAAATCTCGGAAAAACAGAGACGGGATGTCCACGGCCTTCAGTATTTTTGATTTCGCTGGCATCAACCCTATCGAAATTAGGAATTCGTAGAAATTAATGTCTCCGAACTGGAATACAAAGTATTTCTTGTCATTTGAATAACCGCGTGCTTTTTTACCGATTTTATTTTCAAGACGGAGGAGTTTTTTCACGGTCTGCACCATTTCCTCATCTTTTGAAGTTATGTTGATGTGTCTCCCATCGGGGGATAGGTTGCCGTCGGTAGCGATAATTCCAACTACATAGGCTAACCCTGGCGACCAAGCGGTGTCGACTTTTGATTGACGCTTCATTACCCTAAATTATGCTATGACACATAGCGTCTGCCAAACAGAAAGGTGTAGATAGCGCGCACAGTTCTCAAAAAGTATTCTTAGTGTAGAATCCCTGTATCCGCCTGCATGTTTGTACAGACGGATTCGCTGGGGAGTTGTGCAAGTCAGACCTGCACAAGAGTCCTTGTTACCGCCTATAGCTCAGCTGGTAGAGCAACTGCCTCTTAAGCAGTGGGTCCCTGGTTCGAATCCAGGTGGGCGGACTAAGTTAGATTTTTTGGAGCCACGGATACTACCTAACAAAACCGATGAACAAATCGGCCAGTTGGCGTAGGGTGTATTCCTGATCCGTGCTTATTTTGTAAAGCCAAATACAGAATACTGAAGCTGCGGCAACCGCTATAATTTTCAGCGCTTTTCCTGATTCCGTTTTCTTGAATTCTTCTAGAGCAAATTTCAGCTGCTGTTTATCTTCGTAGACTTCTGCGAACCGCCTTAAATCATCCGTAAGAGTGATGTGCGGGTTTATTTTTTTGAGGGCGTAAATAATCCCCAAAGACTGCTCGAACTCAAAGGCTTGTGTAGGAACTGAGTGGTTCGTGCCATCGATCAGTTTGATATCCAGGGAAATGTTTCTAAAATTGCGGTGGGAGGTGATGCTTTCAATTGTCGATACTTCAATTGGTTTGTAGGGTATCAGTAAAAAGCTAGACAGGATGAGCTTCTCTTCCTGGATTTTAACTACATTTCTGAATGTCATGTAGAAAAAGGCGACGATGGGGGCTGCCAGTGCAATGGCAAATGCCACGGGAGTTTCTTCGTTCGTAGGATTTGAAAAAACCCAAAGGATAGGTATTGACCATATGCCTATGACTATTGCCGCCAGGGCTAATTTTGAGGAGAGAGGGGCTCGGATAGTCATCCCGTGATCCATGTTCTTATTTTCGCACGATGCAAAGGGGAGTCTGTTCCGTCGATTGGCCGAGCGGATTATCTTTGACCACCGCTTTACAGAATGCGTCGGTAACGGCTGAATTTGATTTGCCGAGTACTGCGGCGCCGAGGTCATTGGCGTCTATGATGACCACATCACAGCCGAGCGCCTCGCTCAGCTCTTTGGCGACCTTCTGGGGCTTGGCAGGCCCCAGCTTCGCGTAGTCATTGTAGGGCGGCAGGGTGTAGTCACACGGGCCGTCTATTGCGTTGATGTTGTTGCCGACGACACGGTAGAAGACTCCCTTCATGCCGAACGGTTTTGTGAGTACGGCGGCCAAGGCTCCCACGAGTATGCGCAATGCACCCGCCTCTCTGATGGCGAGTTCCATCGTCCACGGGCTTCCGAGTCCGATACCGTACGGGGATTTGTGTACGAATTTCACGAGCAGCTTCGCGAGCCACGACGGATGAATGTCTTTAATGGGATACGCCCGGCCTTGGCTGATGGCAACGATGCGTTCGCTGATGAAAAGAACGTCTCCCGTCTGCAGATGCGGACCCGCGTATTTCTTTACGACATCAGCGATATTGTCGGCTTTCGTGACGACGTGTGTTCTCACAGGCAGGCGCTGCCACGTGACGCCGTCTACGACAATCTCCAGTTTTTTGCCAGAATTTGGTTCCACACCACGGATTGTAACATTTCAGACAAAACGTCGAAGCGGTGGTAGTATGCCCCGATGAACGGAAAACACATCATCGTCCTTGTCATTGTCGGCGCCGTAAGCGGAGTGTTCGGCACACTTATTTCGCGGAACCTGCTTGCACCCACGCAAGAGGACCTCATCCGGGATTTTTATAATGTCGAAAATGCCGTCTACGTCAGTCCGCACAGTATCCGCAAGAATATCGGCGATGGGACGTACGTGCTTGTCGATCTCCGGAGCAGAGAGGAGTACGAGACTGCGCACATCATCGGTGCGGTCAGCGTCCCCGCCTACGCGACGCCGGACAAATCGGATTATGGAGCCGTCGACAGGATCGCTTCATCGTTCCGCGAACTGCAAGCGGAAAATCCCGGTAAGGATATCGTCGTCTACTGCTATTCAATGCCGTGCATGACGGGGAGGAAAATAGGCAAGATGCTCGCCGACCGGGATATATACGTGAAGCATCTCGGCATCGGCTGGCAAGAGTGGCGCTACTATTGGGATCTCTGGAATCACGACGGCGAGACCAAGGTCAACCCGGCCGACTACATTGCAAGCGGCTCCGAGCCGGGAACGTTTTCCGGAAAAGACAGTGACGCCTGCCCTGTTGACGGAGGAGGTTTTGGTTGTTAATCGGTACGTGCCGGTCTGAAGTACGACGCCGGGCCTTCCCTGGGATTCGGCTCCATGTGCGCAGATTGTGCCATTGCTCCTACATCACGACGTTCGCATCGGCCGTCTCTTGCGTGCGCTGTCTCCGGATGCGGTACACCACGCTGATAATCATCCACAGCAGAATGATAGGAAGTACAAAGGTGGGGCCGATGAGCGTCAGCGAATACGCCCCGAAAGAATATCCGATAACCGTCCATACGGCATCGTAGAAGGCCGATGCCGCGACGGAGTACAGGGCAAATGTGTAGAAAGGCATCTGCAGGATGCCGGCGGCGGTCGAGGTAAGCGCGGCGAGATTGGGATGCCAGTACGTGAAGAATATGGCGCGCGGGCCGTACTTCACGAGCTGGCGCTGCGCCCGTTCCAGCGGTTCTCGCATTCCAAGCGCGAGAAAGAGCCGGTACCAACCGTACGCGCCGAGATAGTAATTGAATGTAAACGCGACCCAGAAACCGAGCGTAGTTGCCGCATAGACGCCAAATACCTGTACGGGGTCGTCGTGCGCGATTATGACGCCGAGCACTATCACGAAGCTGCCGGGAAAATACCAACCGGCGAAAAGCATCGCCTCGATAATCGCAGAGACGAAAATGGTGAGCATGCCGTAGCGCTCAAAGTATATTTTCGCCAGCGAGACGACCTCCTCTTTTGATGGGAGGTCGAACAGCGTCCACACGAGATAGAAGAGCCCAAATACCCCTAACGCAAAAAGCGGCAGCCAGATTGCCGCGACAAAATCCTTTGTTGTTTTCATGTGTCGGGGGAGGGAATCGAACCCTCAGAACCTTTCGGTCACGTCATCTTAAGTGACGCGCGTCTACCAATTTCGCCACCCCGACCTCCTCTATTTCTACCACGATGAGTGGGCTTAAGGCTATGACAGTTCGGACAAAGCACCCGGAGATTTACCAGCCGATTGTCGTGTCGGTCTCCGTTGATGTGGTCGAGTTCCAGCGGTAAGTAGCCGCCTTCGGCTATCCTTGCCCAGCCACACTCCTCACACAGTTTGTTTTTCAAGCCTTCGGCGAAAAGTCTTTTCTTCAACTTGTAGCTTTGGAAGGTGCTTCCCTTTACAAGAATTTGTGAAGTCGGGATTTGGGGCATCAATCTACCTCGCAAACCTTTATTCCAGGCCTTTCCCTTAAAGTGTGAGATGTCCAATCCAAGTTCTTTTGCATATTTCTTGATCTGATCGTAATTACCTCCGGCCTCAATAAGCCCGATTTTTATTAAAACTTGACGAAAACTAGAAGAACCTTTAACAGCTTCGACTAATTGTATTTCAGTCCAACTCCGTTTTCTACCAGCCATCTCAAAATCTTACCATGGCAAACGCGCCACGCTAAGGCACTCCACTGCGTCTCCCATCCTAGAAAATGTGTTAGAGTACACGCGTTAGCCCAGTATCCGGCCACGTGGTGAAGGGGTAACACGGGGATCTGCAAAATCTCTATGCGCGGGTTCGAGTCCCGCCGTGGCCTCACGGAACACTGTGCCTGCGCACAGTGAGTCGGGACGAGAAAGCCGGAGCGATGTCGCGCGAGCACGCGCGACTGCGAGGCGGGGCCGCGACCGAGGCGAGCTGGCTCGCTGAGAGTTGTGACCGAGTCCCGCCGTGGCCTCACTACCTTCTTGTTAATTCATCGATGCGCTGCCGGTTTTTCTCGCCCAGGTCTATCGCGAAGTCGACGATGGGGATGGGGTGCAGGCGGCTCGACTTCTTGATGTATGCGCGGAAATCGGTCCGTGCGCGCTTTGCGAATTTGAGGGCAGCCTCCTCCATCGTTTGCGGAAGTACGGAAATGAACACCGTTACCTCTTTGTATGTGGGGGAAATGTCGGCGTGGGTCACGGTGATGAGTGCCTTGACGTTGGACTCGCGCGCAAAAAACTCGCCTGCCATTTGCGCGATGACCTGGGACACCTGTGTCTGTCTGCGGGATTCCATAGTTACTCCATTGAAGTCCTGAAGCCTTCGAGTGTATCGCCCTGCAGAATTTCAAATGGCGCATGTATCTGTGTGCCGAATTCGCGACCTTCCTCTATACGGCTCACGTCCTGTTTGTTGCTCTGAATGTTCTTAATCTTCCCCACGCCGACTTCGACAGCCCGTCGCATGACGCGCACCGAACTCCCGAGCTCGAGAAAACCTTCCGAGACTTTCCCGCCGACGACTCGTTCGTCCTTGCGGCTCCCGAATTGTTTGAGCACCTTTGCTTTCCCCGTTATCGCTTCGACCTTACGCTTCGGAGCTGTTTCCTTCAGAAGCTCTTCGAGGCGTTCGGTGAGTTTGTAAATGATGGTGAAAGTCTCGACGCGGATGCCGTGTTGGAGGGCGAGCGCTGCAGCCGGGGCGTCAATGCCGACGTTGAAGCCGATAACGACGGCGGGCACGTCGCTCGCGATTGCCGCCTTTACATCATTCTCCGAAATCGCGCCGATGCCCGACTGTACGAGGCGAACGCGCGCGTGCTCGGTGCCCAATTTTGGTACCTCTTGGTCAATCGCCTCGAGTGAACCCGACGCATCGGCACGGATGATGACGGGCATCTCAAACGGGCCCGTCTGCCCCTCCTCGAGCGGTGCCTTCGTGGCAGCTCTCTCTACCGGTACAAGTGCAGGGCGCGTTTCCTCGGCCTCCCGCTTGTTCTTATATGCGAAAAATTCTTCTCCGACTTGCGGAAGGGTATCGAACCCGACAAGTTGCACCGGTGTCGAGAATGAAGCCTCACGGAGGGATTTTCCGGACGTGCTTTCCATGATGCGCACCGGCGCAATAGCGCGCCCGGCGCGCACCGCCATTCCGGAACGCAGAGTGCCGTCCGTAATGATGAGCGTCGCGGCGAGACCTCTTTTTTGGTCACGATGCGCTTCGATGACATATCCGTGTGCCGGAGCTCCCGCGTCGCCCGTAAATCCCTCAATTTCAGCGACGAGCAAGACGAGGTCGAGGAGCTCTTCGACACCGGTCCCGGTCTTCGCCGAGATAGCCGCCCACGGCACATCGCCGCCGTATTTTTCGAGGTAGACCTTTTCGTCGAGAAGTGTCCGTATCGTGCGTTCCTGGTCAGCGTTCGGCTTGTCGATTTTGTTGATGGCGACGATGAACGGCGTACCTGCATCACGAATGCTCTTGAGAGCTTCGAGCGTCTGCGCCTTTACGCCGTCGTCCGCGGCCACGACGAGAATGGCGATGTCCGCCGCAGTCGCACCGCGTGCCCGTATCGCGCTGAAAGCGGCATGACCGGGGGTGTCAATAAAGGTGATGCGCTTCTTCATGCCTTTTTTCTCTCGCTCAACCTCGTAGGCGGCAACGTGTTGCGTGATGCCACCCGCCTCGCCTGCGACAACATTGGACTTACGTATGAAATCAAGGAGAGTGGACTTGCCGTGGTCTACGTGCCCCAAAACCGCCACAATAGGTGGACGCTCTACAGTTGAATTGTCGGATTTTAGGGTCATATTGGTTCATATAAATCGTGCCACCCGCCACCGCCTTGGCTGCGGCGGGCGCGGTAGGGCAATTTTCCGCAGTATACTCGCGCGTGCGGCTTTTGCAAAAGCCGCGCGCAGCATACACTGACAGGATGTTCGGATTCAAGAAACGCATATATCTCGATTACGCGAGCGCGACGCCCGTGCATCCGAAAGCAGCACGTGCACTTTCTGATGCGATGGGTGTTTTCGCGAATCCCGGGGCGCTGCACTCCGAGGGGGTTTTGGCCAAGGGTTTCTTGACCGCATCCCGTGAGCGCATTGCAAAGCAGCTGGGATGCAAGGCGCGGGAACTCATCTTTACATCGGGGCTCACCGAGTCGAATACTATCGCCATCGTCGGTGCTGCACGCGCGCTGGAGGTGCGTCGCCGTTTCCTCGAAGGTACGCACTGGGTCGTGAGTGCCATCGAGCACTCGTCGGTGCTCGAATGTTTTGCCGAAGTCGAGCGCATGGGCGGCAAGGTCACGCATGTGTATCCGGACAAGAAGGGATTGATAACACCGGAAGAGATTGCAAAGGCGTTGCGGCCGGATACGGTGTTTATTTCCATCGGATGGGGGAACAATGAAATCGGCACGGTGCAACCGCTTTCTGGTATCGCGCGCGCGCTGCATCGGCACGAGAAGGGAAACCGGGCGAATATTCTCTTTCACAGCGACGCCGGTCAGGCACCTCTCTACCTCTCTCCGCAGGTCAATTCGCTCGGAGTCGATCTGTTCAGTCTGGGCTCCGGCAAGTTGTACGGTCCGCGCGGCGTAGGCGCGCTGCATCTGAGTAATCGCGTTTCCGCATTGCCGGTCACGCACGGCGGCGGGCAGGAGCGCGGTTTGCGGCCCGGCACGGAGGAACCTGCGCTTGCGGCCGGATTTGCGAAGGCTCTGGATTTGATAACTCTTGAACGCGACGCGGAAGTCAAGCGGCTCCGCAAGTTGCGCGACGATTTCGCACGCGAAATCGTCGCGCGCATCCCCGGCACCGTCATAAACGGAGACCTCAAGCACACTCTGCCGCACATGCTCAACGTCTCGATTCCAGGGGAGCGCACAGGAGAATACCTCGTGCTCGCGCTTGACCACGCGGGCCTCTCACTTTCGACCAAGAGCGCCTGCCGCGAAGGCGAAGCGGATTCGCACGTCGTCGTCTGCCTTGCCGAAGCTGAAGCGAAGGCGGGCAACAAGCCTGTCAGTGAATGGCGCGCACGCAACACACTCCGCTTCTCGCTCGGTCGCGATACGACCGCAGGGGACCTCAAACGCGCCCTTTCCGTTCTCAAAAAAATATCGTCATGCTGATTTTGTTGCTTTTTATACTGCCGTGATACGATAGCTCTATGAACATGGAACAACTCTCGAAATCTCAGATTGTTCTCCTCACACTTCTCGTGTCGTTCGTTACCTCTATCGCGACAGGCATCGTCACTGTTTCCCTCATGGACCAGGCGCCGCCGGTCGTTGCGCAGACCGTCAATCGCATCATCGAGCGCACCATTGAGACGGTCACCGTTGAGCCGAAAGCTCAAGCGGCGGCGACAGTCATCACCCAGGAGAAGACGGTCGTTGTCAAAGAATCAGACCTCATTTCGCAGGCACTCACACGCGTGAATCCTTCGGTGGTGCGTCTCTTTACTACAAGTACGGACACTCCCGCTTTTCTTGCTCTCGGTGTCGTGATGGATGCTTCCGGAACAATCGTCAGCGACGCGGACATCTTCAAGGCGGGCGATGTTGCCGTCGCCGAACTTGCGAACGGAGCGCACGTGCGCGTTACGCTCACCTCACAGGATGCGACTTCGGCTGTCGCGTATTTCGCCTCGGCAACGACAACGACAGAAGGAAAGTCAGTGACCTGGAGCCCCATCTCTATCGCAGGTGTCCGTCCCGCACTGGGTACAACAGTCATCGCGATAGGCGGCAAATCCACGCCCCGCGTCGGCACAGGCATCGTCACCACCCTCATTGCATCAGAGGCTGAAGGCGGGCCGCAGGTCATTGATACCGATATTGGGCTTGAATCGATCTATGCCGGCGCACCGCTCATTTCGACCGAGGGCAATCTGCTCGGGCTCCGGACAGGAGTCGCACGTGCCGCGACCGCGACTGGATTCGTCTCGGCTTCTGTCCTCATGAAAAAAGAAGAAAAGAAAGACGAAACAAAAAAGGGAAGCATTATCTGAGGACTACATTTTTCGTATCAGGTGCGATATACTCTATATATGGCACCATTCAATAACTACACAACGAAGGCAAAAGAGGCGATACACCGCTCGCACCAGCTGGCTGTCGAGCGAGGGCATAATCAGGTGTCCACGCTGCACCTTTTTGCGGCTCTTCTGATGCAAGAAGAAACGATGGTCGTGCCGATGCTTGAGCAGGGCGAAATTGACGTGGCCCACCTTTCGGATTCCATTCTTGAGTTGATCGAGGGAGCTTCCGGCAACACCGCCGTCTCGCCTTCGTTCCAGCTGTATCTCACGCCTGAGCTCGTGCGTGTCTTCGAGGCGGCTCCCCGCATCGCAGCGTCCTTCAACGACCAGTTCGTCTCGCCGGAACACCTCTTGCTCGGCATCGCGGAGCATCCGGGTCCCGCCGCCGATATCATGACGCGCTTTCGCATTGACCGTGCCGCTCTCGCGCGTGTACTCACCGACATCAAAGAGGGAAAGGTACGGGACACCGATGCGCCGTCCAAGCCGCGTGCGCTTGCGAAATTTGCGCGCTCGCTCACCGACCGCGCACGGGAGAACAAACTCGACCCGGTCATCGGCCGCGATCAGGAGATTACACGCGTGATACAGATACTCTCGCGCCGCACCAAAAATAATCCCATCTTGATAGGCGAGGCGGGCGTCGGCAAGACCGCAGTCGCCGAGGGTCTCGCACAGCGCATCGCCGCATCCGACGTACCTGAATCCCTGCGCGGTAAGGAAATAATCCAGCTAGACCTCGGGCTCCTTATCGCCGGCACAAAATATCGCGGGGAGTTCGAAGAGCGCCTCAAGGCAGTCATGAAAGAGGTGGAGCGCTCCGAAGGCAAAATAATTCTTTTTATCGATGAGATACATACTCTCGTCGGCGCCGGCGCCGCCGAGGGCTCCATGGACGCCTCCAATATGCTCAAGCCCGCGCTTGCGCGCGGAGACATCCGCGTCATTGGTGCGACCACCATCAAGGAGTACCAAAAGCACATCGAGCACGATGCGGCTCTCACGCGTCGTTTCCAGCCGGTGTATATCAATGAGCCGTCCGTCGAAGACGCCGTCGCTATCCTACGCGGGCTCAAAGAGCGCTACGAGCTCTACCACGGTGTACATATTACCGACGACGCAATGATAGCTGCAGTACAGTTGTCGGCACGATACATTACGGAGCGATTTTTACCGGACAAGGCGATAGACCTCATCGACGAAGCGTCCTCCGCGCTCAGGCTTTCTCTTGAGAACAAGCCGCCGGTACTGGAAGAGGCTCACCGGAAAGTGACGCGTCTGGAGATAGAGAGGGAGGCCCTCAAGAAAGAATCCGAGGCCGAGGACGGCAAAGCCCGTACGCGTACCCGGACGATAGAAAAGGAAATTGCTGACCTTCGCGATTCGACGCGCGAGCTTGAGGTGAAATGGAAGAACGAGAAAGATACCCTCGCCGAGATTAAGCGGGCTAAAAATAATCTTGAACAGGCGCGAATCGAGGCTGATGCAGCAGAGAGTATCGCCGATTTCACCAAGACCGCCGAGATGCGCTACGGGAAGATTCCGCTGCTTGAAAAGGAGATTGAGACCGCACAAAAGCGCCTGAAGAAGCTCCAGCAGACGCGACGCGTGTTGAAGGAAGAGATTACGGAAGAAGATATCGCTGCAGTAGTTTCCCGCTGGACGGGCGTACCCGTTTCGCGCATGCTTGAGGAAGAAGCCGAGAAGCTCTCGCGCATGGAAATCGAGCTTAAAAAGCGCATCGTCGGACAGGACGAAGCGGTGCAAAAAGTCTCCGATGCCATCAAGCGCAGCCGCGCCGGTATCGCCGACCCCAACCGTCCGGTGGGTTCGTTCCTGTTCCTCGGCCCCACGGGTGTGGGCAAGACAGAGCTCACGCGCTCGCTCGCCGATTTCCTTTTCAACAGCGAAAAATCGCTTATCCGTGTGGATATGTCCGAATACATGGAGAAACATTCCGTATCCAAAATGATAGGCAGTCCTCCGGGCTATGTCGGTTACGACGAAGGCGGGGGACTCACCGAGCTCGTACGCCACAGGCCGTACTCGGTCGTCCTCTTCGACGAGATAGAAAAAGCGCATCCGGAAGTATTCAATGTGCTGCTTCAGGTGCTCGACAACGGTCGGCTGACGGACGCGAAGGGCCGCACCGTCAACTTCAAGAACACGGTCATCATCATGACTTCCAACATCGGCTCCGAGCACATCGACAAGATGTCGGGCCTTGGTTTCGGCAGCGGACTCTCGAAGACCGAGGGTGAACGGTACGAGCAAGTGAAAGACAAAGTGATGAGTTCGCTCAAAGAATTCTTCCGCCCCGAATTCCTGAACCGTCTCGACGAGGTGATTCTCTTCAACATTCTTTCTACCGACGCCATCATGGACATTGTGCGGATGCAGACCGATATCGTAGCGAAGCGTCTGGAGGAAAAACACATCAAACTCACCCTCACGGAAGCCGCGATAGCTCACTTGGCCAAAGAGGGCTACAACCCGCAGTACGGAGCGCGGCCTCTGAAGCGTCTCATACAGACGAAAATACTCACGGCGGTCGCAAACATGATGGTCGCCCGCGGTGTCATGGAAGGGGGCTCCGTTACGGTGGATTTCGACGCGACAGGCGGAGTAGATAAAAAAGGAGACTTCACGTTCGACGTGCGCAAAGGCCCGGAGCGTCACCGCGGCGCCCGCGCCCGCGCCGCGGTAAAAGCTCAGTAATTTACGGAGCGGCGTTGGGGCGTATGGCCGTAAGGTTACGGAGGTCCCCCATGGCGTCGGGCTGTTCGTTAAATGTCGTGCCGCGGGCTTTCAGGCTGGTGGCCATATCTACGCCGACAAAACGCCAGTGCCACGGTTCGTACTGTATTCCCGTAGTCTCCGAGACCCGCGCAGGATAGCTCAGCGTAAAACCGTACTTGTGGGCGTTTTGTTCCAACCAAATACCCCCTAAGCTCTCTGCGAACCCCCTTGCGGCCCCTTCGTAACCTATTGAGGCATCCGTGAGGTCGACGGTGCCGCCGAGCTGATGCTCGGACAGACCGGGCCGGGCAATCTCGCGCGAGGCGAGTTCACCGTCGGTCCGAACGCGAAGTTCGTAGAGATATTTTTGGATTTCGGGTCTGCGGAACCCGGAGGAGACCATCAGGTCAACGCCCGCATTCCGTGCATCGGTAAACATTTGCACGAGATAGGGGACGACGTCCTCCCGCAAGCACATTACACCCGCGGTCGGGACCTTTTTTGAAATATCTTCAAGTCCGGGCGGAACGTAGTCCGGCGGAAGGAACGATTCCCCCGACATTTTTTTATAAAGCATGTCGGGGTAGATAGTGCGCGGCTGTGGGCACAGCTCGGAAAAGAATATATCGTTCAACTTTGCCCGCGTGGCGTCATCCACCATTCCGGTCACCGGCAGACCGTAGTCCGCCTGGAACCCCCTGACGGCTTTTTGGGTAAGTTCGCCGTAGCGGCCGGTCACGCGTTTCGAAGGATAGTTTGTCGCGTCTTGCGCGAGCATTTTTTGCAACAAAACGATATCGCTGCCGCGTGAACCGTAAGCAAGGTCCCTATTGAGTCTTCCGTGTTGCTGCCAGTTTCGGAGGACTTCAATTTGGATCTGAACGATTTGCGCGAATTGGCTGCGCACATTTCTGATGGCAATCGGGTCTGACGTGGTGGCTATGAGAAGGAGGAGAGAGCCGCAAATGAAGCAGAGTCCAGCGATCAGCCGTTGTTGAGACAGTCGTTCCATGCAAGATGCGTAGGTCCTCCCAAGTATAGCTCTTTTCAGCCCGCAAGCATGCCGCTTATTGCACAATCCTCGTTTTGCTCAATCTGTGCGCCGGGCAGGACTTGCACCTGCGAAGGTCATAGACCGCGTGATCTACAGTCACGTGCGTTTGCTGCTCCGCCACCGACGCAACAGTGCACAGTATGCCGCATTTTCCCTCATGTTACAATGTTTTAATGGTACACAGGCTGGTCGTACGCGCAGCGGTGCTCTTCGCTGTTATCCTTTTCGTCGCACCCTCGGTCGTGATGGCGGCCACAGCTCTTCCTGGGGCGATAGTACCCGAGAGCTGTAACGGAGTAGGCGGATGCCAATCTATCTGTGACCTTACGACCGTTGCGCAGAACGTCCTCAACACGGGCATTTACATCGCCGTGTTCCTGTCGGCGGTGCTTTTTGCGTGGGCTGGATTCCTTTACCTCACCAATGTCGCCAACAGCGGACAGCATAGTCGCGCCATCGAAGTTTTCCAAAATGTCGCCATCGGCCTCGTAATTATTCTTGCGGGGTGGCTTGTTGTGGATACGCTCATGAAAACACTCGTCGACCAGAGCGGAGGCTTCGGGCCTTGGAACAAAGTTTGTTAACTCTTCCAACATGCTTCGGCTCTCGTACAAATAGTTGCGTAATCCCTGGGTTTTCGATATAGTGTCGCGCATGTCACAGGATCAACTTTTCAGGCTCGCGTGCGGCAGGTGCAATCGTACCAATTATTGGTCGCGCAAGAATCGCAAGCTTGTCACACGCAAAATTGAGCTCAAGAAGTACTGCAAATGGTGTAAAGCTCACACCAAGCACAAAGAGGCTAAGAAGTAAAGTTTTCTTTCGATTGTCTCTAGAAATCACTGCAAAAACCACTTGCAGAGGTTGGAATTAGAGGCGGAGGGAAGACTACTGGGGAATGGGGTCACTATCAGCAATGGGACATACATGGTCCTCAGTACCGAAGTACTGCAGGCACAGCTCTTTGACGGGTAGCGTCCGGCTTACATACCCCGCGCTCCTCAAGAAGTGAAGCGTGTCCGATTGGCACAGGGAACGTGCGCGCTCGGGTACGGTGTCGCACTCGCGACTTATCGCTTTGACGTCGCCCGTTTTCGCCCTCACGATGCTTTGATGAAAACGCAAGAGACACACTTTAGACATCGCGGTCGACGGGGCACGCGAACAGATCAGTGTCGCGGCGGCCGATGTCGTTGCGTGGCTACCGTCCTGCGCAAAGTAGTTGCCGATGCTCGAACCGCACGGCACCTGGTACTTCGCCGGTAGCCGGGTACACACCGACCATGGCCGTAGTGAGGTGGCTTTTGCGTCCCACGTAAAGGCGTTGTGCATAAGGGCACCTTCGCCGCAGTCCGAGGATAGCGGGCCGGGGATTAGGTCGCAGGCTCTAAGGCCTGCCATCATGTCAAAAGCGACAGCCTCATCAATGCCGTGGCCTGCACCGTGGACGCAATGTGGCGGATCCGGCAGAGTGCTGCATACGTCAGCGATTTGTTTGACCGCCTGCATTCCCTGTTCTCTTGCCATCTCTCCTACCACACCGTGCATGCAACCTTCGCCGAATTCACGATCGCACATGCCCAGACCCGCGATACCTTTCTCCTTAAAAAAAGCGGCCCCAATCGTGTGTGCCAAGTCGTGAGGGTCGCTGGTCCCGGGCAGTATATGACCGTCAGACAGGTAAACGACCCTGAGAAATTTCATCGCAGCCTCAGGGCTTTCAGCAAGGATGATTTTTTCCATTTCGGCCTTCGCCTCTTCGCGTGGCACGGTACGGAATGACGAAGCGCGGGAAGACTCAAGGCTACCGCGGAGAGCGAATATGCCGGGTACTGAGAGCGCTGCGACTGCCACCGCCGCCGCGAACAAAGTAAGGCCGGTGCGATGCGGGCGGAAGTTAATCATACGAGCGAGCTCATCATAGCAAACTTTGTGCCGGGGAACCTCACGTTCATGGTTAGCCAATACCTAAAAAGTGTTTTACTATGGGCGGGTCACTAGACTCTAGTGACTCTTTTTGAACGGGTCCATACTTGAGGATCGTATGCACCCTTCGTTCGAAGTAAATGAAAGCAAGCTTTCATTTCCGATTCTCACTCGGGTCCATAGTTCAATGGTAGAACATCGGTCTCCAAAACCGATGACCTAGGTTCGATTCCTAGTGGGCCCGCCCTATGAAGTTCCTCTTTTTCTTTCCGTATATTGCGTGGCTCATTCTCTCCGCGCTCTTTTTTGCGTTTGGCGAATATCTCTCCAAGAAATTCGCGCTCGCACCGAGCTTTTCGTACGTTGCGCTCATCGTAGGAATCTACGCTCTCGGCACACTCGCATGGCTTCCCGCTATCCTGCAAAAGAATCAGCTCTCCATCGTAGGCGCAATATGGTCCGTGATGAGCCTCCTCGCAACGGTCGTAATCGGCGTTGCGATTTTCGGAGAGCACTTGAATACGCTCGCCATCATAGGCCTTGTCCTCGGTTTCTTGTCGATTTTGCTCCTCTCACTTGCGTAGCCACGAGCGCACGCGTGTCGCAATTCGCCCGTCGTCACCGGTTTTGAACCACCGAACATCCTTATTCCGCTTCCAGTAGCGCATTTGGCGTATCGCGTATTTGCGGATAGAGCGATTCAGTTCTTCCACCATCTGCTTGCGGGTAATGATGCCCTGCAGAAGGCGGGCGAGGGAGCGGTATTCGAGCCCGAGCTGCTCCATGCGCTTATAAGAAAGTCCTGCGGCATGCAAGCGTTTTGCCTCCGCCACCATCCCTTGCCTTATTCGCGCGAATAAGCGAATGGCTATCTTTTTCTCCAGCTCTTTCACGGGCGGGACAATACCGACCCAAAACGCATCGTATACGGCAAGGTAAGACCT
>MFKY01000013.1 GCA_001781175.1 Candidatus Kaiserbacteria bacterium RIFCSPHIGHO2_01_FULL_55_37 | reverse complement strand
GAGAAAGACCATCGGCCGCTCTGCGGGGAGGCCGTATTCTTCGCGGCCGATATCCGCAAAACTCCATTCGGAGAGAAACAGTCCGCGCGAATCGTGTACTACTTTTACCAGCCCTTTCTCATTTTTATACCGGCGTTTCGATAACGGGGTGTAGAGAAAGTTGTCGCGGGATACGGTCGGCAGGTCGGAAAAGTCCGTCTTTCCGGCCCACAGTGAATGATAGAATCCTGACTCGGCGGCCGAGCTCACTTTCGTGACCAGCTTTTGTATGTTTTCTTGTGTACTCATGGTTACTCGCTCCGGAAGCTCAATTTTACATTTTTATGCTTCGAAGGGAACGGCTCGGTAACGACACTGACCGCAATCGGCATGAACAAACCTTTGGTGACGAATTCGTCGAGCGTTTGCGTTCCGGAAAGAAACAGCTCCCGCGAGTACCGGGCCGCCACTTCGTCTTCGAGTCCCGCCGGATGACGGCCGTCGTCCCGGTATATGCGTAATGATAGGATGCCGCAGAGCGTACCGTTCTGCTCAACCTCTCTAACTTCCGCGCGGTAATCATCGAATAAATCCGCACAGAGTCCGGCCACCCGGTCAAAGTCGTCCCGCACAAGCAGCGCTCCGGCGATTTTTACAAAATCATATCCGCGGCGCCCGAGCAGCTCAAAGGTAGTCTTCTCTCCGCAGCGACAAACACCGTCAACGAGTCTTGCCACGTCCCCTACCCGGTAGCGACTGACGGGAACTCTTTGATGTATCACGGTACTCACCAAGAGGTCGCCGGCGCCTGTTTCGTCCGGTTCGAATATTTCAATCCGCACATGGTCGGCCGGATGGAAGCGGCGGACCGGAAGATAGGCGCACGTCATGGCGGAAATGGATGCAATCTCCGCCATGATGTATTGGGACCGGATGGTTGCGGCGGGAAACCGTTTCGCCAACATGGCATGCAGCGATTCATCCAGCGGCTCGCCGGTCATCCGCAACGCGCGCACGGTACTCACGGCGGATTCCGAAAAATAATCCGCAAGGCGTAATGCCATGTGAGGAAAACCCATGAGCTGGTCGGGCGCGAGATCCGCAAGGAGCGGCGCAATGTCGTCGGTGAGATCCGCCGAATCAATGGCAAGTATCGGTGAGCCCTGTTTCGTCCGGTCCACCCTGAAATACGACACGTAAATACTGCGTAGCTGTAGCTGACTGAAGCACACGAGCGGACGCTCGACATCCGTAAACCAGGCGACTTGATTTGCCGAACCGTCTTGCAGTTCGCGCAAGACCATCATCGGCTCCCGTCCGGTCGTACCGGAGGTCATACGGATAATACGCGTTATGTCGTCATGGGGAGGCGCAAAGAGGAAGTCGTCAAAAATCGCATTCACCATCCGCGCGACGTCCTCCCGCTCCAGTATGTGCGGCGACGTCTCGGCCGGGCTCGTATGAGACATGACGCTTCTTACTCAATGAAGCCGCCGCAGCTGACGAAAAATGCTTTATTCGGATTCTGTCGGGCTGCGTTTTGTGATTCCCCTCCATTATCACAGGCTTTCGCCTGGACCAGTTTCTGTCCGGCAACGTTGCTGAAGAGATTGTGGAGTACTACATACCCGCTCAACACAGCGGCAAGCAGAAGCGCGAACAGCACGGGTATAGTGCGTCGTGATCTCATGCGGGCAAGTATATCATACTGACGGTCGCAACTCACTGAGGCAGTGGTACAGCATCGACATGTTCGACATCGGCAGCGGCGTAATTTTGGCAATACTGCAGGAAACTCTCCGTCAGGCTTGCATACTCACACACATCCGCATATCCCGGGACTTGCCAAAAATGGAGGTGCAGCACGATACCCGTCGTACAAAAGAGCTGCTGAAGGAGAGACGAACCGGGTGCTTTACAGAGGGCGACTGAGTCGGGGATATCGCCATTGCTGAGATATGCAGCCATCACTCCCAACCCCTCAAAGCACGGGCGCTCAAGCCTGCTCGACATGCCATCGCAAAGCGCGTTCAGCTCGCTGAATCGACGCTCTATGGGCAAGTTCCCCATGGCGACATTGCTCCACCACGTGGGCAGTGCAAACGCGCAACTGTCCTGATAGCGCACACTGAGAGACAGGCACGGATCATAGGGACGGGCTTTATCATACGGTCTCGAATGAAATACACCGTCTTTGCCAGTTCCTGTCAAGAAGCGTAAGTTGTACTCCATCATCGATCCGACCATGCAGCCCCCTCTGGGACTCGGATTATATGAGCTGCACTCATCCAATGCCCTCTCCAGAGACTCAAAAGTGTAGCCGACGTATCCCATTATCCCATGTCCGACGCTATGCATACACGCCGGTTCCGAGCCGGCAACTTTGCACGATAAAAAAAGCCGGTCAACTACGCCGAAGCCTTCATGTGCAATTGCCTCCCCGATAAACTGATGGGGGCACCCTTGGTTGAAATTGTACGGGCAGAACAAAAATCCGCCCTCACCCTCTTTGTCGAAGAGCGCCTTGCCGAACGCGTGCGCGAAAAGATGCGCATTCAGTTCATTGTCCATAGCAGTCGCCAATTCCAACAACTCCTCGGAAGCGGCCCGGGAACCCTTGCGCGAAATCTCGCCGTCCCAAAATGTCTTTGCGGAATCGAAGTTAACCAGGCCATTCTCCAGTTTGTACAGAGCCGCCTCCGCTTTGAGAGAGGGCACGAGTCCGCCAAGCATAAAAAACAGCGCCACCGCGATGACCACAAGAACACCCGTATATATGACGCGCCTGTCGACGCGCGAGAATACGCGGGTCAGCTTTTGACGTAATTGCATAGCGTCTTCATTTCAGCTAGTGTGTCCATTATGACACACGGCAAGACTCTACCATCGGAGGCGCCGCCCGTCCCGCTCCGTATCGTCCTTCTCCTCGTTGCTCTCGGCATGCTCGTGTCTGTCGGCGCGCCTGCGTCTAACCCGTCTTTCTACTCCTCTGCTCTTCGCCCCTTCGCCGAGATTCACGTATCGATCGGCGCCGAGCAGTATACTGTCCGAAACGGACTCGTTTTCCTCAACGGGACAGAGGTCAAACGGAAAGAATCCGGCGACGTCCTTCGTCTCGCGTACGAGAAAATGGCCGCGACCCGCAACCCGCTCATGGCGCTTGCGGGAACGGATCCGGAAAAAATGTCGGCCATTGCCGACACGCTGCAAGAAACCGCTCTGCTGCTTTCAAAACAGCAGCAAAACGCGCGCGACGCATTCCTGGTCCAGTCCGCGCTTTATCCCATCTCGTTCTTGCGCAGCGAAGCCGCGCTGGAAGCGGCGCGGCTCTCTTTCGTGTCGAGCGGAAGCGACCGGGACGCGCGCGCATACGAATTCGCTCTTGGTGCCGCGTTGGATGCGTACCGGCGTGACCTCGCGAGATTCCGTAGCGCTTTCAGGGACAGCGTACCGTCGGATAGCCGTCCGTACGTCGCGCAACAAAACTTTATTTCGTACGGCGGCGTCCTCGACGCGCTCTCTGTCCTTGATTCCGGGGCGGACACCGTTCGAAAGCAGCACGAGCGCCGTATGCGGTGCGTCCGAGGAGACACTACGCAATGCGACAGTTCGGATATTACGCTGCCTCCGCTCCGGAAGCCCGAAACAGTAGCAATCCCGGACGGAGCGCTCACACTCGCGCGCGAAATACGCGACATCGGATTCAGCATTGATCCGCAATTCACGTCAAAAACCGATCCGTTCTTTATGCTGTCCCGTAGTTCGTGTCTGGACCTCCGCGACGGCACTGCGCCGCTTTTTTCCTTCAGAAATCTCCCTTCTTTCCCCAACATCTCATCGTCGACGGCTCCGTACCTGATGGGAGACATCCGGTTTATCCCCAGCGCTACATACAAAGATTTTCCGTTCTTCGGTTACTTCGCCCAAAACAACATCACCTACGTACTCTCGCAACCGTGGACATACTATGCCTGCCAGTCGTCCGACGCGGATTTGGGCATATTGACTGCTATGCGCGACGTGCGCATGTTCGCGTTACGCTCTCATCCAAGCACGTACGCGACCGGTACCGACGCGGTCATACTGCGGCGCTTGGAATCGGAGTTTGCGTCATCCCCGGTCATGACCGAGTCGGACGCGGTGAATTACCTGGAGACGGCGGTGCATATTCTCGACAACCCCGCGACGCCTCCAGATGTTACCGACCGGCTCATCACCCTTGTGCTCCGAATGAAAAACCGGAGCGATGGGGCGTACCAATCGGCTTTTGAAATCGCTTTAGACGAACAAACGAACGTGCTCCTCAACACGGCTTTCGGTGCAGACATTGACCTCGGTATCAGGTATTTATTTTATTTACGGAGCGGTTTTACCCCGCTGTTCCTCGACTCGAACCCTTCCGCGACGGGGGAGCACGGTCGCCTGTTTCCGTCGAATACGCTGGCCTCAACGGAACAACCCTTCGTGTACTACTCTCTATTGCGGCTGTCACCCGACACGCGACTAGAGGCAATCAAAGACATGACATCGTATATTCGTCTGCACGTCGGTGCCGCCGCAAAAGGTGATATCAGGTAAGCCGGCGAAATCCGCCTATTCGAAAAAACCGCCGCAACTGACGAACATCATTTTGTTCGGATTGATTTTTGAGACGGTCGGAACGACGGCGTTGCCCGCCCGCGACGAATCCTTGAATTGCCAACCGTCCCAGCGAACGTGCCGCGCAAACGCAACGACTGTCAAATAGCCGTTGAGCAGGAGCCCGAATACGAACGCGGCAAATCGTGCCAAAGCGTTACGAACTGCCATAGAGCCACAATATAGCACGTACCCCGCCGTATCTCATTTTGCTATACTTCGCGCCATGAACGATACTGAAAGCATTCCCGCCACGGTTGCCGTGGGATATAAACGCTTTGGTGTTCCGCTCTTACTTATATCTGGTCCGCATACCGATCACGAGACGTTGCTCACAATCCTTGAAATAGCCGAGCCACGGATCCCCGACAATGCCTGTGAGGTCGTACCGACGTCCTTCAATCCCGACGACCCGAAGTTGCGCGCGTTCCCGCGTCCGCTCAACTGGCGCTGGACATCGTGCGAGCTCGCGCTCCGTGCTTTCAAAAGCAGCGGCATCATGATGCGGCTACCGCTCTTCTGGCAAGTTGAACCCGCCCTTTTCGCTGCGGGACAGGCGGCGGGCGCACCGATATTTGTGAACGATCAGGGCAACATGCCCGTCGGCGCTGCGGCGATACGGACGGCAAGCATGGACACTGTGGTCACTGATACAGAGGACGCGCAGAGATTCTCGTCGTACCTCTTGAAGAGAGGCGCGCAATTCCCCGCCGCATGGATTATCGTGCATCCAATATTGCAGAAGGCGTGGACGATACCTGCCCCTCTCCGGAGCGGCACCGCGCACGTTGCCCAAGAAGTCCATCTCTTTCCGGGAGTCCCCGTGCTTGAGCAATGCGAAAAACTTGCCGCAAGAAAAGAACCTGTTTTTCATCTATCCGAGTCGTACCTCTTTGAAGTGGAGGGCGGCGCAACGTATCTTACGAGTATCGGTGATGACCCTCTGCCGCTTTTCCGCTATGCATTGCCGGTTACAATCGCACAAGGAGAACGCTGTTCATGCGGGAAAAAGGTCGCGACGCGAGTTGAAGAGGGTTAATCCTCTCTCTGTTGCCCGATACTGCCTGCTCGGAGACTACTCCTGCCCAGCGATGATAGCTTGAACGATGTCTGCATCGAGTACCGGAGCGAACTGGTCGTAGACAGACCGCGCTGCGGTCTTGAATGCGGACCGTGATTCCGGTGACAGCGTGGTGACGACGCTGCCTTCCGTCTGTAGTTGTACCTTCACCTGCTCGCCCAGCGCAATCGAATCCTGCCGTTCGACCGCTGCCGCCGCGAGAGCCGCCTTCTTGAGAGCCGCCTGGTCTTGCGGAGAGAGTGAATCGTAAAAAGCGTTGCCCGCCAGGATTACGGTCAGGAATACGCTGTGGTACGTCTCATTGATGTGTTTCGTGTATGCACTGTTCTTACCAAGCACTCCCGAGAGTCTGCTGTAGGTCGTCTCGACACCGTCTATGGTTTTCGGGTCAACCGAAGTAGCTCCGCTCTCGAGATTTAGCGGGACCGGTGTCGCACCGAGGGCCTTGAGCGTCGCCTCGGCGACAGGGCCGCCGGAGGTAGCTATGCGCAGGCCCTTCATGTCGGCCGGCGTGCGTATGTCTTTGTCCTTAGCTGCGATGATGCGAAACCCGCCGCTCATTGTAAACGCGAGGCCGCGAGCGGATATCGTCGCTCCTATCCCGTCGAGCAGCCGCGAGCCGAGCGCCCCGTCGAGAAAGCCGGGGAGCTGGTCGTACTTACCGAACGCGAACGGAAGATTAAGCGCCCCCAGCTGCGCATCTTTATACCCAAGAGCAACCGTGTACGTCGTTGCGAGTTGAACATCGCCGGAATCAAGAAGCTGCAAAACCTTGGCGTTCGGTATGTCTCCCACGGCAACCCCGACGTCTTGGGGCGTCATGACCTCAAGCTTCATGCGGCCATCGCTTGCTTTCGAAAGTTCGTCCGCGAAGACGGTCGCTGCGCGCGCGAATACACTGATTGGCTGGTGCGCTATAAGCCACTTCACGCTGACAGATGGCGTTGAACCGGTTGAGCTGACGGGAGCGGCACTTGTGCGCACGAAGAAGATGCCGATACCCGCAATTACAAGTATCACCAACAGAACGACCAGTGACCGAGTATTGATGCTCATACCACAAAATACTAACACGCTTGACTGGTTGTTGCACGAAATATGGGATACATGTTTGAGCCCCGGAATCAGGCGCGTGATACTATGCGCGAATGCTCTCCACGGAGGAACGTACCTCACTATTCGAACACTGCACGCGGGAATCGGGGAGTTCTTTCTACAGGAATCTGTACGGTCTGAAGCCCGGAAGTCCCGCGCGTAGGATGCAAGATTTGGGCGGCTGGACGGCACTTCCCTTTGTGACAAAAGACGCACTCATCGGGTCGCCGTTGAGTGAGAGGCTCTTCATCCCGCTCAGAGAGGTCAATCATCTTCGGACATCGTCAGGTACCAGCGGCAAGCCGCCGCTGTTCAGTCCGAGAACGAATTTGCGCAATATGGAATATCGTCTCGCGTATCACGATTTTAAGAACCCCATTCTTTCCTACACGGTCCCGGCGATGCCGCATTGGCACCGGAGCGTGCAGTCGTCACAGGGATTCCCGGCCCGCGTTCTCACATTCGATCCGAAAAACGCCGAGGCGTGCACGCGCCTGGCGAAAGTAGCCGGCGTGGATTCTATGTCTCTGTTCGCGTTCCATATCCCCCTCGTTGCGGAACACATGAAGCGCCACGGCATTGCTGACCGCATACGCTTTATCGAGGTCGCAGGAGAGGCGTGCACGAAGCTGCTCTTCGAGTTCATGCGGGACACGTTCCCCAATGCGACCATCATTCCCTTCTACGGCTCGAGCGAGGTCGAGGACTGTCCCATCGGGATGCCGTGCCGGCCCATCACGGGTGAAGAGCCTCTTTCGGTCTACCATGCGAAACGAAGTCACTACCATGAGCTCATCGACCCGGACACCCTCGCCTCTGTCGAAGCGCTCTCCGGCGCCGAGGGTGAGCTCGTTATCACGGCGTATCCCGGTGAGCCTTCCTCATTCCCTCTCATACGCTACCGTACGGGCGACGTCGTCCGCGTCGTAAAGGACCGTTGCGAACAGCACGGGACCTGGTCGTTCACCGTTCTTGGCAGGGTCGGTATGGATTTTCTGAAAGTACCCGGTGGCGTCTTGCGGGCCGACGAGGTCGAACGAGTGCTGCGCACGATGCCTGAACGCGTCTCCGATCGATACGAACTGCATTGCTCGGAAGAAAAAACCCCGACGGGCCCGAAGCTCAAACCCGTCCTGTATGTCGAGGCCCGTGAGGGCGAAGATATGACCGAGCTCGCACGGGACATCGCCAAGAGTCTCCGTGTCGCACCCTCATTCACCTACAGCGACGGAGTTGAAAAGGGCCGCTACTTAGCGCTTACCTGCGGACCGCTTTCCGCGAGTGCTCACGGAAAGGCGAGACGGCTCAACACACGTTAGATATCCCCGCACATTGAGCCTCGCAAGCGGCCAAAAGAACCTCCCCTGTGGTAGACTGAATCTGTGCATATGACCGACGAAAAATTGGTCCATAAAGCTGCGCTTCTGCTCATCGGCGCTGTGCTTGGTGCGTTTGGTTTTTCGGCATATATGTCTACTTCAGCTGGTTCGCCCCTTTCGCGGGGATTTTGGCAGAGTATGAAATCCTCGTTTGAAAGGAACAGCCCGACCGCCATGGCATGTATACCTCAGACAGAAGACGGTGACATTTTCTTTTTAACGTGCGGCGGTATCTACTAGCCCAAGAACCGGACCGAAACCCTCCTATGATGGAGTGTGTTGCGGCACAGGATGCAGCTCCTGTAATGTCCTCCGCCGGAGCATTATGAATATCCGCACTAATCCGCAAATAACCATTGGGGTCTGCGCACTTCTGTTCGCTTGCATCCTTGTCTATGCTTCGATTGAGTACACGGCAATAGCGCAGGAAAGAGCGGCCTTATTCTTCTCTTCAACTCTGCGGGAAAATAACATCGTTGAGACCGTCTTCGTCGAGGGTGTACGTTACGAGGTCGTCGACGGCACGATCGTTTCGGAACACTGGCGGCCGTCGAGCTTCGACCGTTACCGTGCCTTGCGTGTAGCGTACGCGCTCGCACTTGCGAAGCGTTCTCCGCTTCTTGGGATTTCCGGCGTTGACCCGGATAGTCTTGAAAAAAGCGTGTCGGAGCTCGCAAGCTCAACGCGAGCGCTTGCGGATGTGCAAAAAGACCCGCGTGATGTTGCCCTCGTCCGTGACTCACTGTATCCGCTGGATTTTCTTAACAAACTCGCCTCGCAAGAGCGAGTGCGGCAGCGGTTCATATCTTCCGGCTCCAACGCCGATGAGCGCGGATATGAACTCTCGATAAAAAAGACGATTGATGCGGGTCAAGCGGACGCAGAGCGTTTCGCGCGCAGCCTAAAGGAGGAGGCGGGTGATGCTTCGTTCCGGTTCGCAACGCTCGGCGGTATGATTACGCGAGATACTTTACTTTCCTCGGCGCGGACCGTTGTGTTGCGTTTCAAGGAGCTCAACGGGCTTGCGCATACACGGGAACGCTGCCTCGACGGCATAATCTCCTTGTGCGACATCCGCGACGTCATACGTACCGTCCCGGAACCGGTGGAACCGATTGGTGATGCTCCTTTTGTCACACTTAGGACTGGCGCGGATCTCGACCTCGCAAAAAACAACGTACGGCCGGTACTTTCCAAGAGTGTCTGCCTCGCGGAAGAGCCCGGACCGTATGTATTTGCATATGGCAACCCTCGTGGAGTGAGTCTAATGCCTCTGCGGTATATTCGCGAGCTGTATTTCAGACCGACAGAACACTTCGGATCCGCCATGCAGTACATGAGGAACGAGCTCCGTATAGACTACGCGCCTGTGAATCCTATCGAATTTTATCAGTGCCCGGACGTACTCTCGGATATCGGAGGCGTGTACGCAATTCTCGGGACGGTGCGCTTCGCACAGTCGCATCCGTACGCTCCCGAAGAGCGTACACGCCTGCTCTCGTCTACCACGTACCGTGATTCAGATGCTATCGCGTATCTGAGGGCGGCAGCGACCGAAGTGAACTCGGATGGTTTCGCCGGATCCGATGCGACTCTGAAAGACCTCGAGACAGTCCTCAACATGTGGCGTGAACGCAACGGCGGGTTGGACGCCCTCGTCTCACTGATTGTGAGCGTCAACAATCAGGATATGAAGCTAAGCGCGCGCGGTGTTCCATTTGACCTGAGAGCGCACACACTTATCCTGACGCACAGCGCTTTCCCGTCGCTTTTTCTTGCGCTTAGTCCGCGCACGGGCGTTTCTCCCATAACGCTGCGAGAAACGACAGCAACCGACGCTACTGCTATACATGCAGATGTCATTCCCTATACAGAACTTGCGCGCACAGTGCCGCGCGAGAAAATCGTGCACGACCTCGACGCCTTTTTGTTGTTCGAGGGCATCAAGATCCCCTGACCCGCGTCTCATACCCGGTCTTTTTCCTGGAAACCACATAGGCACCCGCTACGCCGAGCACGATACCCGCGAAAAAGGCCGCGCCCGGAACGACGTAGTCAAGCAATCTCGTCGAAGCGGTCCGCACAGTTACGGGGAATGAAACTGCAGCCATATCGTTCCCGTCTTCGTCGCGAAAACTTGCCTCAAGAGTGTAAGCGCCGGAATCCTTGAACCCATAGAGGAGCGTCGTAGGCCCCAGTTGCTGCCGGCGGATGCCTGTTGCGAGCAGTGTAGTATCACCGTGTGCGAAACGCACCCATACATGATCGTAGGGGGTCGTGTTACCACTTTTTTCATCGAGAAGTTGGAAATCAAAACGTGCATTGAGGCCCGTCTGAAACTCGTCCGAGTCATATCCAATATCAACGATATACGGCGTGGATGTTGCTACCCATGACAATCCCGTCACGTGTGCTTCCGCACGTTGGCCGACACCGATGGCAGCCGCGCACATCACGAATACAAGAACGAACAGATACTGTGAGATGCGAGCGAGGTTGTACCTTGTCATGCGCCACATTATAGCCCGGATAGCATCAGCGGGAAACCGGCCCGCATCCGGCGCGGATACCGGCCGGAAGTGCCGCGCAGAATTGTTGCAATTCACCTACATTCCGTCCGAAAATGAATTCGGCACGCGAAGCAAGCGCCTTCATACAACCTCGCGCGACAGGTTCCCGCGCAAGACGGCACAATTCGATAGACCTCGACGCGTCGTTACGGTTTTCCTCGAGAACCGCTTGCGCCGTCACCGTGAAGCACATTTCCTGACGCTCGTCGGGAAGCTGCCCGCATGCGGCGGCCGCCTTCCCCGGGTCGCCGAGCGACATGCGGCCGATGATGGCGCTTGCTCCCTCATAGCAGGCGGCCGTTTCTGCTGTGTTCGGCTGTCCCGAGCAAAACGATGCAACGCCCGTACCATCGGTCATACCCGCATGCGTCGGCCAACTCTCGCGCAGGCACGCGCCTTCATACGACGGATTATTTTTGAACCGCGCGCAGAACTGCCGCACCGTGCCGGGTGTCGGCTTCACGGGCATTTGCTCGATGAGCGCGTAGTCATCCGGCTCCAACGGCTGGTAAATCTGCATGAACACACCTTCGCGGCATACGCGGTGGAATTGCTCGGTGGTGGTCTCTTCGCAAAGCGCAAGTGCCTTATGAAGGTCCGCATTCGTAATGTAATCGTAGAGATGTCCCATAGCGTGATAGCACATAGCCCGGTCAAGGTCGCTCGGCCGCCAATCACCGTGCGCTTCGCATGCACGTTTGAAATCCGGGATGAATTTTCTGAGCGTTGCATCGTCGAGAACCTCGGCACGGAATCGTCCCCCGATGACGCCGTGTATGAATCCGTTGGAGCAAAGGCCGTCGGTCGGATTGTACGGAATCGCATCCACCCACTTGTCCGGGTCTTCCGCGACGACACGCTCCCCTATCTTGTGCGCGAGAACGTGACAAAACTGGTAGGCCGTATCTTTTTGCCGTATCAGCCGGACAACGTCGAATAGTTGCGGCACGGTCAAACCGGGAAGAAGCGCCGGTACCTCGCGCTCGTAACACGCGGCGGGGTCGCTTTGCGTTGCGCACGTAGAGACCGCCGCGTCCGCACGGCGCTCAAGTACAGACGGAGAACCCGGCCGCGCGAACCATACGAAACACAGTGCGGCGATGCCTACGATTACGGCAGCCGCCAACAACAATCTCCTTGTCATGGCGCTTTATTGCAAGCCTCCCGGTATTCGGAAGGGAACATGCCGCACACATCGGCCTTCTTCTGGGGCGGGTAAAATCTCGAAAGTCTGTGGGCTAAGGTGTCGTAGCATTTCTTCGTACCTCCGCGCGCCGCGAGTTCGGGAAGCGCACACATGGGAAGTATTTTTTCGTACTCGTTGTCGGGGCTACCGTGCTCCATCATTCCGTTCGTGGCGCTCCGGATGCACACCTCAAAAAGCGCGTCGTCGCTGACTTTTGCACAATCTGTAAATACCGTTTTATATTCATCAAGGGGGGCCAGACGCTGCATCATTCCGGCCACGATGACGCCAAACGTCATTCCCCGGATATCCGGCTCCCGGATGCTGGTTACGTACTCCGCTGCGACAGGTACCTTATCCCCGATGACCGACGAAAGTTTCTGTCCAAACTCGTAGTAGCAGGCGTAGTGCCAACGCGACGGCAGTGTGTCGCAATCCTTGAACGGACCCTTAAAATCGAAAGACAATCCGAAATTTCTCGCTATCATCCAGTCCGACATCACGTTGAAAACCCCCTCGCGGCACTCTTCAATCTCTTGTTCCGTCCTTCCCGGCAGGGCTTCGCACTTCCTGAGCGGGTCCGCGACGATTTCCCCCACCTTGCCCCACTCGCTCTTTTTGAGCGTGTCGGCGACCGCCTGAATAAAGCCGTGCCCGCTCGCGTGGTAACAGATACGTGCGATGTCGTGCATGTCCCCGGTCAGCCGCTCCCGCAGATATTCGCACGTCTTCATTACGTAGTCGGATTGCGGATGATCCTGTATGAGGTGTTCGAGAAATCCGTGGAAGAAACCGTAGCCGCAGGAGGTGGTTTGCTGCGGGAAACTCATTTGCTGAAGCGAGAGGCCGTGTGTGATGAAAAATCCGTAGTACGCCGTGTCACCCAGTTTGTGCGCGTGCACGTGACAGCCCGATGCGCCGAAAAACGGATACGTCTCGTAGAGGTAGTCGAACGCGCGGTACGCGGCCGGTATGTCGCCTTTGCGCATGTAATCCAAAGCGACCTGAATCAGACAGTTCACCCGTGCCTCCTCGTCGCCTTCATTTGAAGGCTGAATGCATGCCGCAGCAGCGCGCGCATTCGCGATGCGCTCCGCCATACCGGATTGCCACGTGTACAGACCCGCGACGACGACCGCAAGCACTACGCCCGCAAGGATAATCTTCCGTTTATTATTTGACCACATGAATAGTGCCGGTGAAGTACGACCGCAGGTGGTCGTGATATTTCCAGTCGCCCTCCTTGTCGAAACGGAATGACCACGTGTCACCCGCACTGACGGGACCCTGCGGATCGAATTCGGGATAAATGGTGTGATTCGGATGCGAGTCCGATGCCGGCCAAAAAGGCTTATCGCGGTCGGTCGAGAACGTGACCGTCCCGCCCGCCTTGACCGTGATTTCTTTCGGCGTAAATCCTTGCTCGGTGAGGACAACCGACGCGCTGTCCTCCGGCAAGCCCGTTATCCGCGCCGGCCGAGTTTCCTGTATCTGAGATACGTATATTGCGAGCCCTAGTACGAGTACTCCCGCTCCCGCCGCATACATGGCGACCCGTGAAAATGACATGGGGGTCATAATATCACCAACCACCTAAATACGAAGCGCGCGCCATTTTGAAGCGGGCCGTGCCGCGAAGTGCAGAACACGGCTCATTCAGAGGCTTCACGCACAGAGAGTATCCGGTCGACGGGGACGGAATGGAGGGTCTGCCGTATGCCGCTCGGCCAGAGGACGGTAAGTGTGTCGACGACGGTACTTTTCCCGAGCCCGAACGTCTGCCAAATGCTGTTTTGCCCGACGAACGAACCGCCCGACAGTACCTGCCGGACCCGTTTGTTACCCGCGACCTCCGCGATTATTACGGCCCCGACGCCTTCCCTGTTTGACTTCACTCCGACGAGTTTGACCGTGAGCCAATGATTGCCGTTGGGCGTGTTTCTGTACAAGCGGTTCGCTCCGGCGGGCTCGAACCCTTCGTCGGATACGACAAATACGTCGGTAAAGCCGTCGTTGTTGAAATCGCCGAATGCCCCGAACGACTTTGAATCGTTGCCGGTAATCCCGGATTCTTTTGCGGTCTCGGTGAACGTCCCGTCACCGTTATTTTTGTACAGGCGGTCCTCTCTTTCCGGGTACGTTGATTTGACCGAGGTGTTTTGCGTGCTGCCATTTATTGAATAGATGTCGAGAAGTCCGTCGTTGTCGTAATCAAGTGCTCCCGTTCCCCATCCCAAGAACCCGAAATTCGCCACTCCGGCACGTTCGGATATCTCGGTGAACGTCCCGTCGCCGTTGTTGTGCCAGAGAATGTTGCGGCGGCTCCCCGTCGCATAGATATCAAAGAAACCGTCGCCGTTATAATCACCGACGGCGATACCGTGCGTGCTTTGTTTCTGACAAAGCCCCGCCCGTTCGGTCGTATCCGTAAACGTTCCGTCGCCGTTGTTGTGATACAGCGCATTGATGGCCACCTCGTTGCTCACGTACAAATCAGAGAAGCCGTCGTTGTCGTAATCGAACCACACGGCCTGCCAATTGGGCTTCAGGCCGGCATCGGTCTTTGTAAGGTATTCCACACTGCCGACACCCCCCTGCGTCGAGCCGAGCTCTAGCAGCTCTTCCTCTTTGTACTTCGTGCAGAAGGGCTCGCCGCTCACGCGCGCCCTTTTCGTAACATTCGTAAACGTGCCGTCGCGGTTATTGCGGTAGAGGACGTTCGGTTCGAATGTCCATCCGATGAGCTTCCATGCGGTGTCGCTTTTCCGGAATGAGAGGCCGCCGTACGTCGCTACATAGATATCCAGGAATCCGTCGCGGTCGAAATCCCCCCACGCCACACCCTTCCCGTGGTGCGCGACGGTTACGCCCGCTTCTTTGCTGACATCGGTGAATGTGCCGTCGCAATTATTGCGGTACAGCGCATCGGGCTTTGCCGAATCTGCGTTATTAAGGCCCTGCGAAACGAACAGGTCGGAACATCCGTCGTTATCGTAGTCGCCGAATGTTGCGCTGTTCGCGAAGTGAGTGATTGACGCAAGACCCGCTGATTCCGTCACATCGGTAAAAGTCCCGTCCCCGTCATTGCGATAGAGAACGTAACTACCGCCGTGCGGGCGCATCAAAAGGTCAAGGTACCCGTCGCTGTCGTAATCTCCCCAACTGACTCCGCCGGCGGTCGGAAGCGTAGAAATGCCCGCGCCTGCGATTACATCGGTAAAGACGCCCCGCGTCCCGAAAAACGGGACCGCATCGCGGTACACCACAACTAAGGTCACCGTGAAGAGAAAAATGGCCGCGGCAGAGAGTACGAGCGTTTTTCGCATACCGGTTTTATTCTGGAAATGTTTGCACATCGCACAACGCGCGGTACGGGTCCGGAATCGCGGCACACATTTCGTCCAGAGTCTCTCTTGAGTAAAACTTTCTTGAAAGTATGACAACTTCCTTATAACACGCTCCGCGTTGCGCCTCCGTCAAACTCCCTGAGCCGCACACGTCGAGCGGCTTGCGGAATTCTTTCCCCGGCGTCCCGTTGCTGAAGAGGCTCTGTGCAACGCCGGAAACGCAGTAGTCCGACACGGATGAGCTCACACGCGCGCACTGCCCGATAAAGTCGCCGAGCTCCTTTGTCGACATCTGCTGGTTTACGAACCCCGTTATCGCGAGAGAGAACGCCACCTTGAATTCCCCCTCATTCCGGATACGTCGGAGGACGGCATACATCTTGCTCACGTTGCGGTCGGTCGCGCCGGCCATCTTTGATGCGACCTGGTAGTTACAGGAGGACCTGTACTTCTCTTCCTGCGCAAAACAGAACGCGAGAGGGTCTTTCGCGTCCAAGACGAACCCGTACTGTTTGGATGCCATGAAATTGATGATTGCGTGAAAAACGCCGGAATAACAATCGCGCATGAAAAAATCCTCCACATCCATTGTGTCGCAATAGCGAAGCGCGGGCGAGATGACGGCCTGGGCTTTCCCCCATATTTCTTTTTGCGGCGGGTCCGCGATGAGGCCTATCCCGACACCGTGAAAGCAATTGTCTCTGATCTCTAATGTCGTTCGCTCGGTCGGACCCTCGAGGGAGATGCAGAGCGTTTTGGCCGACGCGAGCCCCGACTCGGCCGCCATTTTGGTCATGAATCCGTGCCAGAATCCGTATCCGCAGTAGGACGCTTCCTGCCCGATATCAATCTTCTGACCGCGAACATGGGCCGCATATGCATATTCTCCCACGTCGTGCGCGTACTGGTGGCAATCCTCGGGATGAAGCGGTGCGAGTTCCTTGAAAAGCGCGACGCCCGCCGCCAATCCCTTTTTGTTGACTGTGTTCTGGAGAAGAAATCCAATACAGGTCCGCTGCTGACCCAGGTCGCTGATAACGTCACAGGTCTTGGCCGATGATACATCTCGCATGCCCGTATCCGCTCCGACCAGTACCGTCCCCCAGTTCTGCGCGCCGAGGTGGTCGTGATACTTGAATGTTCCCTCACGCCGGAACGTGAAGCTCCACGACTCACCGGCTTTGATCGGCTTTTGCGGGTCAAATTCAGGATAGATGGTGTGTACGGGGTGGGGGTCGGATGCGGGCCAGAACGGTTCGCCGCGAGCCGTCGAGAACGTTACCGTGCCTCCGACTTTGACGGCGACGTCGTGCGGAAGGAATCCCGCATCAGTAAGAACAACGCTGACGTTGTCCTGCAGGGCCGGGGATTCCGCCGGACGTGCCGTTGTCAAAAAAAGGTAGATTCCAAGGGCCGCAACAAGCATGACCGCCCCGAGCAGGTACAGGTTTGACCGCGACCAGTTCATCGGGGGCATCATAACACCGGTCGTACAAATATGAATCTGGGGGCCTTATCGGCCGGGACAGAGATTCGCATAGGAAATTTCTTTCGTGCCGCATAGTGTGCGGAGTTCCGCCTTCCCTTTATCACTCTGCAAAAGATGTTGAAGCGCCTCGTGGTAGCACAAGTCCCGGGACTCTGGGCTTGACATGGTCCCGCACCACTGCTTCATCACCCGATAATCGTATCCGCTCTCGGGGCCGATGACGTTACCAATGCCGCGGAAACACACATCGCGTAACGTTGTTTCTTGTATAGCAGCACAAAGTGTTCCCGTCTTCTCGTACCGTGAAGACGCGGCGGCATCCTTACCGCCAAACGATGCACTCCACCACGACGCCTGGTCGTAGTAGCACGCTTCGCGGAATTGCGCGGGAATCTCCGTCGCGCACGGCTCATATGCCTTTGACGCGAGAAAGGGGCGCAGTTCGATACCCGTCGGACTTTGCATCGTGTTGAAGTTGTACTCCATGAAGACGCCTCCGTAGCATCCGCCAATCGTGACACCCGCGTTGATAGGAACGCACGCTTCGAGTGCTTGGGTGAGCTTACCGTTCCCGAGGTAAGAGAGGATGCCGTGACCGATACCGTGGATACATCCGAACGCGACCGATGCGTCCCCCGCAC
>MFKY01000012.1:10972-12489 GCA_001781175.1 Candidatus Kaiserbacteria bacterium RIFCSPHIGHO2_01_FULL_55_37 | reverse complement strand
GGCATAGCCGGTACCTCCGTAGACATAAGAGCCGACATCAGACTTGTTTGTGAGGTTGCCGAGGATGTCGTAGGTTTTCATTTGATTTAAGGCGCCTGACAGCATTATTCTAGTTTGGTGTCGGATAGATACCGTTTAATCCCGCTATGAACAGAAACACTAACCAGCATACAAAGAGTAATACCAGGACGATAAGCGTATATTTGATTTTTTTGTTCATAAATATAAGGCTGCTATTAATTCTTCCTATTTGAAGATGACGAAATAACTATATTGCCCCAGGGAATGCTCGCTGAGCTTGCCGTCCCTCTCGGCAAGAGTGACTGTGTCACGTTTTGTGTAAAGTTAATATGAGTTGTGAAATTACTCACTGTTCCGGCTCCTTGTCCTAAATAAGCTGTGTTATTTACCGTGCTAAGGGCAGGTCGATTATAATTTTGATAAGCAAAATCGTATTTATCGCTCCCTTGCGCTGCGACTTGCCATGTACCATTCTGTACGCGCGTTGCATTTATGTTTATATCGATTTTACCAAAAGCAGTCGCAGCATCGCCCTGAGTGAACCGCAGCGGAAGTTGAACATTTTTAATTGTATTCAGTCCTTTCGCAGATGCGACATCAAGTGCACTCTGCAGGCTGGATTGATAAAGTTCGTTCGATTTAATTGCCTCCGTCAACGGCGAACCGTTACCCGCATAAATATCGCTTGGATTTAAAGATAGCGAATGCCAAATCAGTTCAGCCGTGGCAGGTCTCGAATCAAACTGTGCTGCCATCGCAACTGTTCCGAGACTCGTAGTAAAAAAGGCCGAGCCAATTGGATTGCTAAGCCATGATCCAACACTGGACTGGCCATTTGGGTCTTTGAGGGTCACCGGATTGTCACGTCCATAGCTGTATGAGTTGAGTTGTTGCGGGTCGCTCAAGTACGACTGCTGACTTTGCCCGGATAGTCGTTTGACTTGGTTTGCGTCTCCTAGTGATTGGAAAATCGGTTCCTCACTCAAGAATCGCCCCTTGTCCGCCTGATAAAAACGGGCGTGGAGGTACTGGAGCCCGTTGTCGTCCAGTCTTTCGCCGATAAAGCCCTTGTTCGTTGAATCCGTACCACTGTTGGTTCGTATAGAGCCATAGGGATAAAACTCCTTCGTACTGGTCACGGTTCCCGAGGCATTCGTCAAAAGGTTAATTCCTCCGAGATGGTCGGCATGCGTATAGAAAGTAGAGGTTGCGCTGCCCGTTCCGATTACCATCGCTGCGAGAGTTCCGTCCGGAAGATAAATATATGAGGTGCTCGTTGCGCCTTGAATCTCGAAATATTTTGAAGGATAAGTCGTGGTCGCAGAGGTTCCGGTCTTCTTCCACACGTTCTCATTACTGTAGTCGTATCCATACGTAGTAGTTGCCGTTCCCGTCGCGACTTGTGTGAGCCGGTCGCGGTAATTCCATGAGAAGAGCTTGCTGCCTGCAGAGGTCACATTGCCGTTGTTGTCATACGCGTAGGTGGTGGAGGCGAG
>MFKY01000012.1:0-10957 GCA_001781175.1 Candidatus Kaiserbacteria bacterium RIFCSPHIGHO2_01_FULL_55_37 | reverse complement strand
GAGGTCGGTTACTGCGTGCGGGTTGGCATAGCCGGTACCTCCGTAGACATAAGAGCCGACATCAGACTTGTTTGTGAGGTTGCCGAGGATGTCGTACGTGTAGGTCTGAGTGGAAGTAGCGCTTCCGGATCCGCCCGAGGAGTATTCGAGGCCGCTGCCGGAGTTGTATAGCCCTGCAACTTCGGACGCGGAGAGCGCGCGGTTCCAAATGCCGACTTCATCCAACTTTGTGTTCGAGTAGTTGCCAAAGTACGCGTTCGCAGCGAGATTGAAAGGGCTAGTATCCGCTGTAGCACCATCGTAGGTTGTGGAGGCCGAGCCGAGGGAGTTACCATTGTGGTAAATCGTGACGGTCTTGTTGGGCGCATCGAACGAAGCCACGACGTGGTACCAGGTGCCGGTGGAGAAGGTCTGGGACTTGGTACTGCTGGTACAATTTTCTCCGGTCGAATCACAGATGTCGAAAAGATAGAACGACCCGCCTTCTTTCGTAAGGCTCAACCGGTATGAACGTTCGTGGAGGTCGTACTTGGAAACAATGGCATCGAAGTCATTAGTGTTCCATGTCGTGAGATTGAACCACAGCGACAGCGAGAAACTGCCCCCTCCGAGATCGAGACCAGTCTGCGAGGCGTCCGCGATTGAGTGGTACTGACTAGATGCGGAAGCATAGTTGGCTGCGTTACTGATTTTCCCTGCGCCGTATGTCACCGTGTTGTTGTTGGTGAGGGCATTTGTACTCGTCGCGTCATACGCAACCCCGCTTGTTTCGTCTAGCTTCCAGTATGAGACAAGCCCTGCGCGAAGCGTCGAGCTCGCAGCGATGCCGCCGGTGAATCCGCCCGAACCATCTGTCCCGCTTGCCGCACTCGTGAGCCGATTGAGGTCGTCGTAAACGTAGTCGAGCGTCGTGGTCGCCGTTGTACTTGCGAGATTGGTGATGCGCGTGATGTTGCCGGTGGCGTCGTACGCGTAGGCGAGATGTTGAATTGTTGTGGTCGACACACCGACGGTCGTGGTAGCAGTGAGGATATCGCTCAGGCGGTATAGCGCACCGGTGTCGTAGGCCTTGTAGGTCTTCACACCATTTGCCATGTCTTGCAGGGCAATCTGACCGTGGGGAGCATAGTCAAAATTCGCGACAATATTCGTGACAGCTCCGCCAGGTTCCCCGCGGTCAATCTTTTCCAAAAGGTTGCCTGTGTTGTAGGTGTTGAGCACTTGTGACCCGTCCGGATATGTCGTGCTCGCGATGTTGCCGAGGCGGTCATAATCAAAGAGTGTCTGATATTGTGCATTTTCTAGCGTTCTCACTTCCCTGCTCACCTTGCCGAGCGGGTTGTGTGAGTAATTCGTCACCGAGTCGGAGGTTGTAGCCGCAGAGAGACGTCCGATACCATCGGTACCGCTATCGTAGGCGTACTGAACTTCCGTACCTGCTGCCCCCGTGTAATCCTCGGTGAGCGGACGATTAAGGGCATCGTATGTAAAATTAACGGTCTGAAGCTTTGCATCTATCTGCTGTGTGAGATTGCCCGCGTCATCGTACGCATACGTGGACGTGCCGAAAGTTGTATCGGCCGCAACGTGCAGATCTTGGGCCGTGAGGCGTCGGCCGAGACCGTCGTACGTAAAGTTGCGCACGTTAGCTGCTGCGTCGGTAATAGACGTAAGTTGTCTATTTAGGTCATACGCGTAAGTCGTGGTCGCATGCGTGCCAGAATTGTGTTCAGCGACCTGAGAAAGGTTGCCGTACGCGTCTTTGTAGAAATCTTTGCGTTTGCCGCGCGGGTCGGTCACGATAGAATTCCAATCGTTGTATGAGGTGGTCGTGGTGCCAACGACAGTTCCAACAGAGGTCATTTGATCCAGCGGGTCGTAGAGATAATTTGTGAAAAGGTTTGACGCGCTCGAGGCTTCTGTGCTCGATGCTCCTGTGCCGAAGTATGGAAGCGAGGATGAAGCGAGAAGGCTTCGTTTGTTGTAAAAGAAATCTTGTACGACCACATTGCCGTTGTCTGCGGTTTTGCGTGTCTGATAGGTGCGGCCACGCCCATCGGTGTACTGGTACGTGTCGGTCGAAGTGGCTGCGTTCAGGTAGTCGGTCTGCTTCACATATACCGGCCACGTATCGTTATATGCGAATAAGCTCTTCGTCACGAGTGTTGTCGGGGTCGTGAGGTCAGGTTGCTTAATCTCTTTGACGCGCCCCACAGGGTCAAAGAGTGTCTGTGTACGGCGCGTATTCGGATCGAGTGTCTGACGTACTTTGCCGGTCGCGTAGTCGTATAGATAGCCGATGTCTTGGCTAAGCGCGTTGGTGGTCGTTGCGGGATAGAGATTATAGCTGTCGTACGCGTACGTTGTAAGGTTGTAGCGCGGGTCCCGCTCCTGTGTGACGAGACCGTAGCTATTATAAGAACGCGTCGTGCTCGCGTACGAACTGCCCGATATCCAGTTTTCTTGTTTGGTGCGATTGCCTGAGTTCACCGATCCGAGCGCAAGGCCGTCGAAATAATTGCGCGTCTCTTTTACTTTCGTACCCGTTTGACTGGTGGTGGAGGCGGCATAGGGCACTTGCATATTAACGCTTGAACTTGCCGCGTACAGCGTAGTCGTGGTCGCCATATCCGAACCCGTATCGACGAACGTTCCGTCGCCATTGCCTACAACCTCACCCCAGTGTGTATCCGAGAGTACGTTGCCGGTTGACGTGCTATAGACGAAAGATTCCGCCGTATCTTTGTGCGTACTGTCGCCGTCGAAGACTTGTTCGGTCGTTGTGGCAAGAGCAGTGAAATATCGCCCGTTGTTGCCCTGGTAGAAAGCGTTCCAGTTGTAGAAAGTCTTTTTAAATACTGCGCCCGTTGATGATGCCATTACATCTTTGCGGTACATTTTTCCGATGAGCGGAAAACTATCAGTGAGTTCGCCCGCCGTCGTTGAGGCGGTGTTGCCTTGGTAGTAATAACTTTTTACCAGAGTATCACCCTTGTTCTCCGTGATGGTCTCGAATCCTGCAAATTTCCGATCGAGCACATCGCCCGACGTGTACATATCGCCATTGTTGTAGGTATAGGTCGTCGTCGCAAAATTCCCCCGATTGTCGCCTTCTCCCATTGCGGTCACTACCAAGACCGGAAACGCCAGATTAGGATTCGTAGCCAACTGGGATGAATATTGATATTCGACATTCGCGCTCCCGCTTGTTGGGAAAACGATTTGTTTGAGGATATCAGGTTTCGTGGTCGTACTCGTTTCGTCCGCGTGCTCTGGAATTCCATCCCCATTCCAATCGACTGGCTCGTTGTTTTCAAGTTCCCCTCCCCACACGAGAGATGGAGTTACGTATCCCTTGAATATATACTCGGGCATCTGCAAGGTCGAGGTTGCCCAACCAGAACCGGTATTAAGATACACGTAGTTGTACGTGCCGATTTCTATGTCTGTCACGCCCGAGCGAGTGTTGTACGAAGGCATGGTGTATGAGCGTACGTAGTCGGAAAGTGCGTCGCCATTTACATCAAAGAAGCGGATGCCGCGATCCCATCCATTTGCATGCCGGGAAGAAGTTGCGATATTCCATTCGGATACGCAGGAAGTGTCCCACGACGTCCCATTATTAAGGCAGAATTCGATGCTCCCCGAACCTGACGTAACCCAGTCATCCAGGCCATCTCCGTTGATATCAATAAGTTGTGATGCCAGTTGGCTTGCAAAGCTGGTAGGAACCGTTGTTATAGGCGTATAAGTGGTCGTCGCGACTGTCCACCCCGTAGTTGAGGCATTGTGAAGGTACGCCCCATTGGGCTGAGTAGGGTTCGAAATCGATGAGAGCGATTGGACATAGTCCACAAGACCGTCTCCATTTACATTACCCAAAAAACCGGTTGAGTAGACGGTGTCACTAACTGGGCTGTACGAAAACATCGGATTGGTGGTGGTAGCGATTGATACACCAGTCCATATAAACCCTCCGGTACCCTGTTCGTACGTATTCGAGAACGTGCTGTTTGAATTACGTGCGGCGCGTATAATATCTGCTTTTCCGTCACCGTTAACGTCAAACAAGCGGACGCCTCGCTCTCCCGGCCGATAGCCGCCTGGGGCCGAGTCGTTGTATGACCAGTATTCCGTGCTGGTACCCGTAGTCGTATGTGTGAATGTCGGATATTCGTTCTCGTATATGTCTCGCGAGAGGGCATTATAAGGGTCTTGGTTGAAAACAGAGAGGTCCGGTAGTCCATTGCCATCTATATCTGCGACGACATGCGCCCCACTGTAAACCTGAGGATTTGTATGACCAGTATATCCAGGAGTACTGCTCGAGTAGAAGAACGTCATCGCGGGAAGCGCGAGCTCAACCGCGCTATCGTCCCGGCCGGTTTCCTGGACACTGGAGAGGAGCGAGCGTTTCGTGTTGACGCCGTATCCATATGATAGTGCGTATTTGCGTACCCATGAACCGTTTATTGACGCAGCTATCTGGCTGATACGGTAATTAGTCTTGACCGGATACGCAGTCTTATACGACGTGAGAACATCGGGGCGCGTCGATGTGGCAAAGTCTATTGTGAACGGACCATCGGTAGTTCCGTTGCCGGTGTAAGTAATGCGAAACGGGTATATTTGGTTTCCGTCGCGCGAATACTCGTATTTTATGTAATTGTCATTGGTATCGCGCACCTCCTCGAGCATCCACCGAGAAACCGTTGTCGTTGAGGTGGTCGCGAATTGTTGCGCCTGTGTTGTAGTGCCAAAGAGATATCGCGTGCCATTTTTGTCGTACGCGGTCCAGATGTTGTTATCAAATGTGTATTTGATAAAGCGTCCGTCTTCAATGCGGTGCCGGTATTCTGTGGTCGAAGTCGCGTATTCTGCCCCACCGCTCGAATACCCGAGCCCAGTGCCACCGTTATACAAGGCTGTTATTTCCGACGACGATAGTACCCGATTCCAAAAGCCACATTCATCGACGACGCCATCGAAGCCTTCGTTTATATCACCCCGCATTCCGAGGTAGAGTGTCGAGCCGCCTGCCGTCATAGTTTGATCTGCCTCGTTCGTACCGTCGCTCACGCCATTTACGAACACTTCCTTGCGAGTTGTATTCCATGTAACCGTGGCCATGTACCATGTTCCGGTTGAAAGTGCTGTCGTGCCATTGACCTCGACCGTACCCGCACCGTGATAAAGATCAAGAACGTTATTTTCATCCACGCGAAAATCGAAACCACCGGTGCCGGCACCAGTACCATCGCCCATTATTGTGAGAACGCTGGGATTGCTCTCCCTATTTATCCAACAACTTACGGTTCCCGCCGTCGTGTCGTAGTAGGTTCCGTTGGACCTTGAGAAGTATTGTGTGGAAGATCGTTCAAGGTCGCTGCCGTTATTGATCTTTGCGGAGACAAATGGCGAGGTATTGTTGTTGGTTAATGTCTTGCCGTTCCCGGTTGAATCTGCCGCCGTCCCGCTGCTTTCATCAAGGGCCCAATACGAGACGAGTCCGCTACTGAGTGTCGAGCTTGCGGATATGCCGCCGGTTGTAACAGTAGATGATGCAACGTTTACAAGTTCACCTCCCCATGACGAGGTGAAATAATTGTCGGTATAGAGCCGGTCGGTACCCGTTTTGTTGAGACGCTCGATATATGGAATAGCAAGCGACCAGCCGTATCCAAAGATACCGTCGGTGAGATCTTGGCTGTTGTAGATGAGTGCGAGGTCGGGCGTGAGTCCATTTCTACCGGGCGGTATATCCAACGGTACACGCTGCACCAGTGCGCCAGTGGTCTGCTCAACATGCGGCGCAAGTGACTGGGCCGTGAATAGTTGGGCGTTCGGAAGTGTTGGTGGAGGTTCTTCAGTTGCCTCCGCGAGTAGCGGAGTGAAGGCGAGAGTAACGACAACAACTGCCAAAGAGGGCCTAAAAAACCCTTGAAGGGACTTTCTGGACGCGTCGGAGGAAAGTATGCGGTGCATAAAAAGGCAAGATCACCCTAACACCGAAACTATATGCCTTATCTGAATACGAGCAACGAGGTAATCCCCCGAATGGAAATGTTGCTATTGTTTGAGTACTTACTGGCCAAATTTCATCCAATTCTTTATCGCAGCGCCTGTCTTTCGCATGACGCGGACGTGCAATTTCTTTTCTTGGCGCAGTTGACGTTCAACTTCCTCTTTCACATCATCAATCGCGGCATTTACGGAAGCGGCATTGTTGCGCGCGTACACAGCCCCCGTTCCCGGCTGCGCAACGCGGATTTCGGCGAACCACATATTCGCACCGTGCCGCGGACGGCCGGCGTCGCGACCAAGTTCCACCTCACAGCGCACGAGTGATGTATCGCCACTGAGATATTTTTCAATTGAGGCCAGTCGCTCATCCAGATACGCTCGCGTATCGGGAGTAAGTTCATAATCGGTTGCTTTGATGCGTGTATTCATAATCTTATTGTCGCACACTCAATATCTTTCCGCGAGTACGGTGGCCGGAAACGATGCGAACATCCTTCACAGAAACTTTATAATGCCGCGCCACAAGAGCGCACACACGTTTATTCGCCCTATTATCGAGCGGCGGTTCGCGGACGAATATTTCCAATCCTCCCTTTTTCGCTTCCTCAAGGTATTCCTCGCCGGCATCCGGCCACACTTTCACGCGGACCAGTTTCGCGTCAGTCATACACTACTTGCGCTTGTACCTCCCCACCAATTGGGTTTCTGCAATGATGTGCCCGCTCATCGCTTTTTCGACATCGGCTCTCGTCGCCTCCGCCTGAAGCGCAAGCAAGGTATCGAGCGCATAGAGTTTGAAAACGTACCGATGCTCGGAAGGCTCATATTGCGGCGGCGGGCATGGTCCAGTGTATGCATTCTTCCCCGCCCCGTTTGCTCCCACAGTGCCTACACTTCCGTTCTCCGGAATCGCCGTTGTCGAGGGAGGAATGTTGAACAGTATCCAGTGTTCGAACACTCCGTCCGGGTGCAAGGCCTTGGGCACGTCGGGATCGTCCATGATGAGCGCAAGCGATTTCGTGCCGGGCGGGACACCCCCGATGGTGAGCTCCGGGTTTACAGTACGGTCCCCGTCACAGGTGAAACGCGACGGCATGGAACCGTTATCCGCGAATGCCGGGCTCCTAAGTGTAAGCGTTGAAGTTGCCATAGAAGTGGATATCTCTGAGCGGGTAATGTTCTGCGGAGCAGTATCACCGGTACGCGTGAAGTTGCGGTTAAATGCATACGTTCCCGCCACGATAATAATGAGCCACGCGAGGCCCAGGAGTGCGTAGGCGTTCCGCATGCCCTATTCTACCACCGTACAATAATACAAACATGCAAAAGGCCCCCGCCGAACAGGCGGGGGCCTTTTGCAAACCTTGCGGTTAGGAGACGCGGGAGACCTTGACCGCGTTCGGCCCCTTCGGGCTGTCAGCGACTTCGAAAGTCAACTTGTCACCTTCGCGGAGTTCGTCGAAGGAAACTCCGACGAGCTCGTTCGAGTGGAAGAAGAGATCCTTCTCCTGACCCTCGCGAGAGATAAACCCGAAACCCTTGTCGGTGAGACGGGCGATAGTTCCTGTTTGCATATGCAACGTAGAATGTTCGATGGATAAACCGACAAAGATTGTAATCTTGGTTGGTATCAATGTCAGTTAGCTGGAGTTGTAGGTCGATCCCCCTTCTCTGGATCAGCGCTGGTTGATACGGGAAGACTATCATGGGCATACTGCCCTGTCAAGCTGACCCCCGCTCATCCGCCCGGACCCGCAAACCGGATTGACGAGGCGTCTCGTAAGTGTTAGAATGCCGAATATAAGGCTTATCGCCTTACTTTTTTCAATGGCAAGCATTGCTTCACTGGCCCTCGCGGGCTTTTTTCTTTGGACCGGAACAGCCGGGGCTTCCGAATGGGCGGCCCAGGCACCTTCGCCCGTCCTCAAGGCCCCCGAAACTATTTTCGTCCGCCTCACCGGGTATAACGCCGTACCCGAGCAAACGGACGGCGACCCGCACATCACCGCGTCGGGCGCATTTTCCAACCCAGACGTCATCGCCGCACGTTCGCGCGACCTTGCCGATTCCCTTCCTTTCGGCACAGTTATCATGCTTGAATCGCCGCAAAAAAGTAACTCGTGCGGATTCGATACGGTTGACCATCTCATCGGCTATCGCGTCATCGCCGATACGATGCACGAGAGCAAGCGCAAGCAAGTGGACATCATGTTCGACACTGCCGACACCGTACTGATGGAAGTCTCCGGAAATCCACAAAAAGCGACGAACCCCGCGGTCGCTCTCGGCGTGTGCCGTGTCAGCATCCGTGTCGTGGGCAAGATTGCCCTCAAAGACATCCCCGCGACTCAAGCACATCTCGCGCGCCTGATGAACCGCGCGCTCGCACTTCGATAAGACGCCGCTCGTCGTTTTTGGCTATATGCCAAGCGCCCCAAAGGGGCTCTTTTCATAATGAGCGCGCCTATTGTCAGCGGGCCTATTCAGGAAGATAATTGCGGCAGGTCGACGCCAGCTTAGTAGTAATCCGACGCGGCGCAGGATTATTAAAGGTGTCTAACTAAGACGGGCCACGTCACGGGTATGAAACTCCAGACTACAAAAAGCGACAAACGGAGCATCAGGCGCGCAATGCACCTGACCCGCCCGCCGCGCATGGAAGGTCGCGTGAAAGAAGCGATGATGCAGCCCGTGCGCAAAAAGAAGGCCGCGGTCAAGCGGACGGGTGTCCCGAAGAAAATACAAGGGTACACGGAAAAACAGCGGAAAGATTATCATCTCAAAAGCAGACGTTCAAAGTAATATGAACACACTCAATACGAACAAGGCTGGTCTGACCGTCGGTCTCTTTATCGGCGGATTGCACGCCGTCTGGTCGGTCCTGGTGCTCAGCGGCTTCGCCCAGACACTCTACGATTTCATTCTGTGGGCGCATATGATACATCTCCCCATTATTATCGGTCCGTTCGAGGTCACGGCGGCAATCACCCTCGTCATCGTTACATTCCTCATGGGGTACGCTTTCGGCTACGCGTTCGCCTATCTGTGGAATTGGCTCCACCGCGGGGCATAGGCGACGCCCGGGTGGGCGATGTTAGGTATGTTTACCGACCGGCAAGAAGCGGGCAAACAACTCGCGCAGAAACTTGAGGCATACCGCGGGAAGGATGCAGTCGTGTTTGCCCTGCCGCGCGGCGGCGTCATACCCGGGTACGAAATAGCAAAGGTACTCGGCGTTCCGCTCGACATCATCGCCGTACGGAAGATAGGTTATCCCGGTAATCCGGAATACGCGATTGGGGCGATAGACGGGCACGGAACGACCGTCTTGAACGAAACGGAGACAGCAGCGGTCGACAAAACGTGGTTGGCCGCAGAGGCCGGGCGGCAGCAGCAAGAAGCCGAGCGCCGCAGTACGCTCTACCGTGGAGGGAAAAAGCCCGCGTCGGCGGAAGGACGGGTCGCAATTCTTGTCGACGACGGAATCGCTACGGGCCTTACCATGCGGCTTGCCGTACGCTCCGTGAAAATGCAAAAACCAAAAGAAATTATCGTTGCGATACCGGTGGCGCCGCCGGAAGCCGTTGAGGCGCTGTATCGCGAAGGCGCGGACGAGGTCCTCCTCCTCGAGCCGCCGGAGGAATTCCTCGGTGCCGTCGGCGCACACTATATACAATTTGACCAGGTCGGGGATGACGAAGTTATCCGTTTAATGCGAGCGATATGATATCAAAAGATGCGCACACGCCACTTGAAGTTCTTCGCGACAGGAAGGCGGAGACCGCCGATTTCCGGAAAGCCGCGCGTGAGGTTTGTACCGGCCTCATGCAAGACCTAAAGGTGCTGTTGCAACAACACGAAGCCGACCCGAAGCGCACCACCTTTGTCATCATACTCCGGTCCGCCATCGCGCTACTCGACCCTGCTCTGCGTGAATTTCCGCACGCTCCCGTAGGCGTACTCGGAATGAAGCGCGACGAGCGCACGCTTGTCCCCTATTCATACTACGAAAATTTACCGCTGCTCCGGGAGCAAGACGCCGTCGTCATTCTCGACCCGATGCTTGCGACCGGAGGCTCCACGGAGGCGGCTGTATTGCGGCTGCTTCAACGCGGCGCGGACCCCGAGAAAATATATTTCGTCGGGGTCATAGCCGCCACTCCGGGACTCAAGCGACTTGTGGCGCATATCCCCCGGAAAAACATTATCCTCGCGGCTGTCGACAAAAAGCTTGACGCGCACGGCATGATTGTCCCTGGACTCGGAGATTTCGGAGACCGCTATTTCGGGTACGACGATGGTACGCTCGTTATATAAAATGAAGTTCGAACGCTAGCGTTTCACCACACGGAGCGGGTCTACTCCGTTTCGCGCTCCTCCGGCGGCAACGGCGCTTTACTCTCCGGCTTGTGCTTTCCGTCGTTGCAGTCGCATTCCGTGAGCGGCTTCCCGTTCTCCGGACATGCGAGCGCTTCACACGACCCCGGCACCTTAGACTCCCCCTGACACCCGCCTGTGCAAATGTAGTGCTTCATGGGTGAATTATAGCAGGCCGCAGTTGAGACTATGCAAGGTTATGCACCACGAATTGGCTCGTACTTATTTCACCCTGAATCCCTGATGTCGCCTATCCTCCGCAAACGCCTCAACGCCCCGTTGAGGCGTTTGCGATGGCTTATTTACAGCAGTTTATAGTTTATAGAATACGCTTCTGCCCGTCCTGCCCACCCCGATACCCGCGGGTCCCACATAGGGGACCTATTTCTTCCTCTCCCCACCCCCATCTTTTTCTTCCCCCATTCCAAACATACTGACATACTCCTCTATACGAATTGGCTCGTACCTATTTTACCCTGAACCCCTGATGTCGCGCGCTCCGCGCGCGTGGTGGCTTTGTACGGGAGTGGTCCGATTCGACTCCGTGCCCGCCCCC
>MFKY01000011.1 GCA_001781175.1 Candidatus Kaiserbacteria bacterium RIFCSPHIGHO2_01_FULL_55_37 | reverse complement strand
TCATCATCCCCAACGACAAACTCCTCGCCATCGTCTCCCGCGAAACGGGCATCAAGAACGCCTTCGCGATGTGCGATGACATCCTGAAACAAGCCGTCGAGGGTATTTCCGACCTCATCACCACGACGGGTATCATCAACGTCGACTTCGCCGACGTGCGCGCCATCATGCAGGGCGCGGGTTCCGCGCTCATGGGCATCGGCACCGCTATCGGCGAGCACCGGGCGGAAATGGCCGCGCGCGCAGCCATCAACTCCCCCTTGCTCGAAGTCTCTATCCACGGAGCCAAGGGCGTTCTCTTCTCTATCGCCGGCGGCGAAGACCTCGGGATGCTCGAAGTGCAGGACGCGGCCAATGTCATTACCGAAGCTATCGACCCGGACGCCAAGGTCATTTTCGGCGCCGTCACAGACGACACGCTCAAGAAGGGTCAAGTCCGAGTCACGGTTATTGCGACCGGTTTTCCGGAAGCAGGTCAGCGCGCTACGCTTTTTGCGGGCTCACAGCGCATCGTAGCCAAGAAAGACCAGGATGTGCCGCCGGTCAACCCGCGCGCGCGCGAGGAGATGAAGAAAATTACCGCCGAAGTATCCGAGAAGCAGGAAAAGTCTTCGATACGTGATGTCTCCAAATCCGAGGCTCCGAAGACATCCGCCTCGACAAAGGCGACGGAAGAGGAGGACGACGATAGCTGGGGAGGACTGCCCTCCTTCTTGCGAAGGAAGTAGGCAGTTGTCAGTTTGCAGTAGGCAGGAAATCCACCTGGCGGCTTTGCTCTGTCGACTGTTCACTGTAAACTGTAAACTTCATGTACGAATTGGCAATTATCGGTGGTGGTCCGGCCGGTGCCGCAGCAGCTGTCTACGCCGCTCGCAAGCGCCTCAAGACCGTGATGATACTCGAAGAGTGGGGCGGGCAGAGCGGCGTCTCGACCGACATTCAGAACTGGATAGGTACTCCGAGTATTTCGGGTGCCGACCTTGCCGACAGCTTGAAGAAACACGTCATGCAATACGCGGGCGAATTTTTGACCATTCTCTCACCTGTTCGTGCGACAGGCCTTACGCCGAAAGACACGTCGGTCGAGGTAGCGCTTTCAAAAGGCGAGCCCGTAGTCGCGTTGGCGGTCCTCATAACGACGGGTGCCAACCGTCGCAAACTCGAAGTGAAAGGAGCCGCAGAATACGACCAAAAGGGACTCACCTACTGTGCGAGCTGTGATGGTCCGCTTTTTGCCGATAAGGACGTGGCGGTCATCGGCGGCGGCAACGCCGCATTCGAGACCGCGCTCCAGCTTCTTGCATACTGCAAGACAGTGACGCTTTTCAATCGCACCGACACCTTCAGAGCCGACGCGATATCGGTCAATGCCGCTTTGGCAAATCCGAAAATGCGTGTGGTCAAAAATAGCGAAATACTCGAAGTTGTCGGAGAAACGTTTGTCACAGGTTTGCGCTGGAAGGATTCCCTGACCGGTAAAGAGGAACTTCTGCCGGTTGAGGGCATCTTCGTCGAAATCGGGCTCATCCCTAACACCGCATGGGTAGGTTCGGCCTTGGAGATGAACGCGGTCAAACAAATCAAAGTGGACCCCCGCACCCATCAGACATCGCACCCGCGCGTCTGGGCGGCGGGCGATTGCACGGACGGTCTCTACCACCAGAACAACATAGCCGCAGGCGACGCCGTCAAAGCGCTTGAGGACATTTACATGTCCCTGCGCACAAAGGAACAGGGGATTTAATATTGTTTGACGACCTTCAGCAACGCACGTACAGTGCCTGCGGTGCCTGTTCTTTGGCATCCTTTTACAGGCTGTGCCTGTAGAAGTACCCAACCTAGATACGGGCTGTGCCTGTATCGAAAAGCGGCTGTGCCGCAGGAGGCTACAAATGGGAATGTTACGCATATGGGCAAGAAATTTCGTTCGCGGACCGTTCGTCGGAACTAACCGCAAAGATTGTTCGCCCAAGGACGAAGGGTATCTGGCAACTATGTGTTGGTTGGAGCAATTCATCCCGCTGAGGGCTCGGACATCGGATCCTGCAAGGAAGGAGCAGAAGGGCATATCGCTTACAACAGAGATCGGGTTGCTCTTTACGGAGCACAAGCAATACCTGGCCGATGAGTGCTATCTCGTGACGAAGAAGGGGGTGCTGCTTCGCTCTGTCCGCGGACCTCACAGCGAACTCCACCATGGAATCTACGGAGCTCTTTTAAGCCTCGGAGGAACGGCTGATAGGGCCAGATTAATCATCATGGTGAAGAACTACAGCGGCAACCTCACCAATATTCGCCTGTATAAGCTGCCAAAAAACCATGTCGTGCTTCGCTGGCAAGAGCTGATGCATGCTCATCGTACACCGGAGCAAATCGCAGCTGATGAAGAACGCGCGGAACTAGGACGGGTTCGTCAGGCGGCAACTGAAGAAGCGCAGGTCATTCTTCAGGACGCATAACTGACACGCGTGCATTGGTCTGCCGTATAAACTTTTGAGACCGTCGGTCCAATCCCGCCGGTCTCATATATTTTATGAAGTGATGCGTTTTAGCACCGAAAATGCGCGGTCGATGTCGGCGTTGTCAAAAATGATGCTTAATTCCGTGCGCACAGACATAATTTCGACGAAACTGATACTCTCGGTCGCGAGGGCTTTCAGTATCGGGTAGTACATGCCCGGCACGGTGAGACTCTCTTCCGGCATTCGCATCGTTATCGCCGAGAGGTTGCCGATTTTTTTAATATGTTTCTCGTGGGCGAGCGCTTCGGTCACCTCCGGCCCGAATTCCGAGCTTACGATGATGAGCGACTCGTGGAGCCCGCGCGAAAAGTTGAGAAAGGTATCCTTGCGTTTCGACGCACTTTTTGAAAGCACATCGAGGACTCTGGGTAAAGCGGCGGAATTGGCGCACACAAATTCGACGAGATTGGAGCGTACCGTGAGGTCGTTCATTTTCTTGACGAGCTTCGCGCTGTACAGATTCTGCGGGGCTCTTTTGGCGATGCGGTGAAGCGCCATTGCGATAGCGGCTTCTGAGACTTTCTCATACAGACGCTTTTCGACATCCGGTCGTATCTTGCGGGCTATTTGGGCATTATTCGCGATGCCCTCGGCCATCGTCTCGGCAAGGAACGGCGTGCGCTGAATTATCTCCTCAACGGCCTGGCTTATGGTTCTCATGTCAGGAATATAACAAATTGTTACATATTTGTAACTATCCCCCAAGAATTTGGCTTATTTCTTCATGTTCCCTACCCTTGTACATAGGCAGGTGGAGCCCTGCGATAACACGAAGGCCGACTCAGATGCCCCGCGCAAATCATTCTTACTTCTCCGCCCATCCTCTTCCCAACGGATGTCCGGACCATTCGGCACAAATCGCCAAAGGTCTCGAGGTCAGATTAAGGATGGATGATTGCGGAAACGCGAACAAGCAAGTAATCGACCAAATTCAGATCCTTCTTCCCGGTGCCAAGTCTCATCAAGTGATGGGCTTGAGCCGTGATGGAGCCTGCCTGAAAGGAGAATTTGCGGAATTTTCGGGGACAGATAATGTCCACGTTCCGCTGACGCTCCTGGTTCCCGCCAAGGCCGCCCCCGGGTAATGGGGCGGCAAAACTTTTTAAGGTATCGGGTATACTGTTCGAAACATGGGACAAGATTTTTCAAAACGATTTGCCATTGTCGTCCGTCACGATCTTGAGCCGTGGCAGATTACGAATACCATCGCGCATATAGCCGCCAAGCTTGGGCGCACGGTGGAACAATTCGACACGGGTGATTCTTTCACGACGAAAGATGGAGTTTCAATACCGCGCAATTCACAATATCCGATAATCGTTCTTCGAGCTACGAGCAGCGAAGAACTCCGACTGCTCTTATCCGGAATACAGGCGGCACAACTTCCCCATCTTGCGTTCGTCCGCGAAATGCTCGACTTGAGCGATGACGCAGAATTGCAAATGGCCCTTAGTAAAAAAGCGGAATCGGAAGTGGAGTATCTCGGCATCGGAATGTTCGGTGAAAACCAACAAGTCAAACAACTGACAAAAGAATTCGGCCTTTGGAAATAAGTCTGCGAGCAGAGTTGTGCAGGTCTGACCTGCACATGTCTGGCCGTGCTATTTTTACGCTATAGCGTACTTATAGCATCGAAGTTTAGTGCCTGAAATGCCGGATGCCGGTTGTGACCATCGCGATGTTCGCTTTGTCTGCGGCATCAATCGAATCTTGGTCTTTGAGCGAGCCGCCCGGTTGGATTATCGCGGTCGCACCCACGCGCGCGGCTTCCTCCACACAATCGGGGAACGGAAAGAAAGCGTCGGAGGCCATTACACTTCCCTTCAGTGAAATATTCCCTTCCTCCGCTTTCATCGCCGCGATTTTGGCACTCACGATACGGCTCATTTGGCCCGCGCCAATGCCGACCGTCGCGCCGTTTTTTGCGTAAATTATCGCGTTGGATTTCACGTGTTTGCAGACGGTGAAAGCAAACATCATGTCGGAAAGTTCTTCGGCGGTCGGCGCACGTTTCGTGACCGTTTTTACCTCGCCGTCGAAAACCATATCGTCGGCATTCTGCACCAAAATTCCCCCGGCGATGGAGCGCATCGTGAGTCTCTTTTGAGCAGGGTCGGGCATGCCTCCGGTCAGAAGGACCCGGACGTTCGGCTTGGCGGAGAGGATGCGGAGGGCGTCTTCTTCGGCGTCGGGCGCAATGACGACTTCGAGGAATATCTGCACCAGCTCCGTCGCGAGAACGGCCGTCAGCTTGGAGTTGAGTGCCACAATCCCGCCGAACGCCGATACTTTGTCACATGCAAAGGCCCGCAGGTACGCCTCGTGCACGCTCTCGCCTACGGCAACGCCGCACGGATTCATATGCTTGACGATGACGCAGGCAGGCTCGTCGAATTCCGCGACACATTCAAACGCCGTGTCGGCGTCCTGCAGATTGTTGTAGCTAAGCTCCTTGCCCTGTATTTTGCGCGCCGTGGCGACACCCGGCCGCTTATCATCCGGATTCAGGTAGAGCGCCCCGCCCTGATGCGGATTCTCGCCGTAGCGCAAGACCTCAGCTTGCTTCAATTTCAGTATCAACGAGTCGGGAAAATCGCTGTTCTGCATGTTTCGTATTCTACCCTCTCCAACATAATTACGCGAGACGCGGTGTGCCTTGAGAAAAGCCCTTCGGAGGCGCGACGGCGCCGAGAAGAGCAGCGCCGTCAGCAGACGGCGACGCGTGTTTTTCGAGAGGCACACCGCGTCGAGCGGTTACTCCACCACCACCACTTTGCCGAACGCGCTTGGGTTGATGTGGTCGTGAAAGCCCCACGTACCCGTCTTTGTAAAGGTGAAGGAGTAATCTCCCCCGCCCACACACTGGTCAAACGCCGTACCCGCAGTATCAGGGCAGTGTTCTGTGCGTGACGTACCGCTGTACACGATGTGCGTCGGGTGCTGAGCTGAAGCCACCCACATGTTGCCGCTGCTCGCATTCTTCCACGTGACGGTGCCGCCCTTCTTAATCGTCACTTGCGACGGCGAGAAAGCGCTGCCGCTGTAAGTGATGGTCGCCGTCACCGGTGCTGTGTTTACATTCGCATCCACCCCGACCTGTACTCCCGTGTCGCCGGTTTGCGCTGTGCTTGTCTCACCGCTTGGCTGCGTTGCATTATCCGCTGCGGGCGCTGCCGCCGGCTGACTTGTAAACCACCAGGCGCCTGCCGCGATAATGAGGAGCCCGACTATAATTGCTATCCATCCGTTTTGTGACATACAAAAAATCTATACTTACGCGATTAATTTCTAACGTGTCATGGAGTATACCACCGTGCCAAATGAAGAAAAGATGACGACTACTGCGCTTTCTTCGCCAGAAAATCCTTGCCGTGTCCGATGTCGGTGTTGACCGGAATGTTACCTTGGCACAATTCGCACTCCGATTCCGGCCACTGTTCGAGGTGTACGGTAAGAAGCGAGACAAATTCCGGCGGATTGCCGATTGCTTCTTTTGTCACTTCTCCGCGATTACAGATAGCGACCGCGCCGACGACGTTGGCACCGATTGTGCGCGCCGTTTCAATTACCTTGCGCAGCGAACCGCCGGTGGTTACGAGGTCTTCGACAACGAGGACGTTCTTGCCTTTTATGAGTTCATCGTACCCGCGCTTGATGACGAATCCGTCGCCGTCTTTGTCCGCATAGGTACTGTACACTTCTCGTCCCTCCAATTCCGACAAGTGATAGGCGACCCACTGCGAGAGAATGATGCCGCCCGTCGCGGGGCCGACGACCACATCGACATTTTTGCCCACGAACCCCTCGGCAATGCTCCGGCACAGCCTGGACATTTCACGCGTATAGGGATACATCGCGTTCTTGTTGACATACGTGTCCGCATGCAGGCCGGACACGAAGACAAAGTGGCCGGCTCGAAATGCGCCTACTTTCTGTAACAATTCAAGCACTTCGTCTTCGTTCATCATATTCCAGGTATTCTACAACGTCGCGCGAATTGCGCTATCGAGCTCTGTGGCTTTCTCTCGCGCCCTCTCGGCAAAGTCCGCTCCGCTTGATGTAAAGATAATGGAACGCGATGCATTGACCATAAGTCCTTTTCTTCCTGCGAGCCCCGCGCGAACGGTCTTTTCAAGGTCGCCGTTCTGCGCGCCGACGCCCGCTATCAGTATCGGCATATCAGCCGCAATCTTGCGCACTTCGGCAAGTTTATCGGGATACGTGGCCCCGACCATGAGACAACAATTTCCGTTGCCGTTCCACTTCGTGGTCGCGAGCCGGGCAATGACTTTGTAGAGAGGTTCACCTTCCACCATCAAATTCTGGATTTCACCCGCGCCGGGATTTGACGTGTGGCATAAAACGATGACCCCCTTATCCTTGCGGTCGAAAAACGGCGCGAGCGGCTCGCTTCCGAGATACGGATTGACGGTGATTGCGTCCGCGTGTAAATGCTCGAAGGCGGATTTCGCGTATGCTTCATTCGTGTTACCGATGTCCGCTCGCTTCGCGTCAAGGATAACGGCTACATCGGGTGCGACTTCGTGTATGTATTGAATGGTCTCGCGCAAAGCTTGCCAGCCTTCGTCGCCGTGTGCTTCA
>MFKY01000010.1 GCA_001781175.1 Candidatus Kaiserbacteria bacterium RIFCSPHIGHO2_01_FULL_55_37 | reverse complement strand
TCGTGTGAAGTTATAGCAGATAATCAGCCATTTTAAAACTATTCATACATCTGATAAGCTCTATGTCTGGACACGAATCACACTATGAAAACAATCCTTCCAAAAAGTTTGTACGGACACATCGCCGCTCTTGCAAAAGAGAACCCAGATAAGGTCGCGCTGCTCGGTGTCGACGAGAAGGGAAATGTTGTCGAGAAAATGACCTATGCCGACCTTCTTGAAAAGATTACGGTGGCCGCTTCGGAGTTGAAAGGTCTGGGTCTTCAGAAGGGGGACCGCATCGCGCTCGCTTTCCGCAATTCACCTGCACTTTTGATATGGAGCTGGGCCGCATGGGCTTCAGGCGTCGTTACCGTACCGATGGATACAAAGCGTGACACTCCCGAACTCTACGAATACAAAATAAACCTCAACAAAGCAAAAGCACTCATACTCGAGCGGGGCATTCAGGCGGTTAAGCTCCCCGGCGTGCGCATCAAAGTACACACCCAATTTGATTCACGGCAAGGCCTTACCTTGCCGTGGGAGAAAGGACTCGCACACCAGGCGCTCGTGCTCTTCACCTCCGGCACGACGGGTCACCCCAAGGGCGCGATGCTCTCGCTTGAAAATCTGCTTGTGAATGCCGATGGAATCCGTGAGTGGCTGCGCATTACCGCCGATGATACATTCTTCGTGAATTTGCCGCTCCACCACATCAACTCCACCACCTTCTGCCTCTCGACCTTGCTTGCGGGCGGCACTATCGCAATTCCGCCCAATTATTCCAATTCAAACTTCTGGCAACAAATGGCGAAGACTGGCGCGACTGTCACCTCCATCGTCCAGTCCATTCTCTTCGACCAGGTGAGCCGCGGAAATGAATTCGAGGCGGTCAAAGGAAATATAAAACTCACCCGCATCCAGATAGGCTCGGCACCGGTGGTCACGCACACGGTCCAGGAGTTCAGAAAGAAGTACGGCATCGCCGTGTACCAGGGTTACGGACAGACGGAAACGGCGCTGCGCGTTACGGGTGTGCCGATGGACATATCAAAAGAGTTGTACGAGAAGCTCGTCGAGGAGAATTCGATCGGCTCTCCGATGCCATGGGCCGATTTGCAGATATCAAACGAGGAAGGGAAGTTTCTCGGCGAAGGTGACGAGGGGGAACTGGTCGTAAAAGGACCTGCGATTATGGAAGGATACCTCGGCCGGGAGCCGGCATTCCGTGACGGTTACTTCCTCACCGGCGATATCGGTTACTACAAAGTGATTGAGGACCGGAAACTTTTCTACCTCAAAGGCCGCAAGAAGGAAATCATCATCAAGGGCGGGGTCAACGTCTCCCCCGTCGCGGTGGAAAATGCCCTCAAGAAAATTTCATCCGACATCGGCCAAGTACACGTCGTTTCCGTCCCCGACGAGCGGTACGGAGAAGAGGCGGGCGCAGTCATTTCGTGGAAAGAGGGAGCTGACGAAGATGGCGCAAAACGCCGCCTGAAAAGCGCCTTCCTTCTCGGGACGCCGTATCTGAGCGCCTATGAGACGCCGAAATACGTCACCTCGCTCGCGAGCGGACTTCTCCCAATGACTTCGACCGGGAAAGTGCAGCGTAGTGTTCTCAAAAGTCAGCTGCCCTACGAGCGTTTCGAGTCAATATATGGACTTCTGAAGACCTCCAAGCTTAGATTCAGCGTTTTGCATCGCGATTCGCGCTGGCTCACGGCTTCGTTCGAGCTTCACAATAAATGTTGGGCACCCCTCGCGACTGACCGTCCGACGTACGAAAAGCAGATGCCCCGGATACTCACGGTCCTCGCCGCAAAAGCGGACGACACACTCGCGGGACAAATTGCGCTTGTCCGCACCAACCTTTCAGGAAATGAAATTTTGAAGAAGACGTACGCGGGAATGCTCTCGCCTGAGGTATCGGACCGCAACGGGAAAGCACTCGTATGTGTTTCTATTTGCAGCGCTGATTACCGGCCGAAAGATGTTCCGGTCCTCAGTCGCGTGCCCGATGTTGCGGAAGTAGAAAAATATCTTCCCGACGACCCCGTATACAAATTCCATCAAAAACCGAAGGGGGGCGGTGCAGGTGCGACACTTGTCGGTCTGATTGAAGGTGGCCGGCCTGAAGATGCGAGCTCGCTCGGGTACAACATGCTCTTGAAATACCCCGAGCCGCACAAAGTGGTGATAGACGACAATGCGCCCGTTTCAAATCAACTCATCGAATCGGTGCTTCTTCTCGCGGAAGACCTCGGCATCAAAGACGTGTATGCCTACTCCCGTCCGGGTGGCCTCGCCGCCTACATATCCACAAAGTAAGTTTCCTACCCCTTGCACGTCTCAACAAACACGCGTAGAGTAAGTCTACAATCGTTCGTTCATCTTCGTAATAGATGACCACCAACTCCCAACTGTGAGGTCTTGCTATGCAAGCTCAGCCTGTTGCCCCTACCTCTTCTTCGTATGCAACCACGTTCAGCATTGATGTATGGGCCGTAAAAAACGGCATCGTGCACGTCTACTCGACGTGTTTCAAAATCGTGCATGAATCGAAAGGCTTAACAGCCAACGTAACCAAGAAGTCCCTCGACTTCGATGGTTTCAACAGCTGTCCCAATCTCTGTCGCCACTGCATGGCGACATACAACAACGTTCCCGAGTTCTAACTCGCGAGCGGCACTTCTGTCCCAAGGCGACGGTCGACCCTGTCGGTACATCCGGGTTCAACGTGATTACACCTTTGTAATCGCGCCGCTAACCTAATACTCGGATTACCGACGGTCACCGCGATCTCTCCTTTTCTTCTGTTCTTTTTTCTCAACGCTTCTTTCTCGCGTCCTTTGCTGCTCTTTATTGTTCATTTCTCTCATTATTCAGCACCAGATACATTCTTTTCGTATCTGGTGCTGTTTTTATTGTTCTTCCGCATCTCTTGACATTATTTTGGCGGTGCGCCACTATGCTCATGAATGTAAGTTTTCCACGACTTATGTATATTTGAGTGGAAAGGTTGGTTTACATCATTTTAGAGGAACTACACACAAAGAATCATGGCTAAGAAGCTATACGTCGGCGGGCTGCCCTACAGCACGACCGACACTGAGCTCAAAGACGCTTTCGCGCAATGCGGAGCCGTCGAGTCCGCCGTCATCATCATGGATAAGATGAGCGGCCGCTCGAAGGGTTTCGGATTCGTCGAAATGGCATCCGATGAGGATGCACAGAAGGCGATTGAGATGTGGAATGGGAAGGACTTCGGCGGACGCTCGCTCACCGTAAATGAGGCGCGCCCGATGGAAGACCGACCTCGACGCGATTTTCGTAGCGGTGGCGGCAATGACCGCGGCGGCTTCGGAGGTGGACGAGGAGGCAACGGAGGCGGAGGCGGCAGAAGCTGGTAATCCCCTTTGAGTTTTCGACAGCCCCGCATTGCGGGGCTGTTTGGCGTATAATGGGGCTATGAGATACGGCGCGCTGTTCGGTTGGGGCATCGTCATCTACGCCATCATGTCTTTGGCGTGGTCCGGGCTTGTTATATACGGACTCGTCGGCATGTATTTCTCTGTACTTGTCAGACTGCTTATTTTGATAGTTGTCACCACGATTGCCGGACGTTCGCTCCGTTTCTATTCCTGGCTTGATATTCTTCCGTACTCCATCTGCTGGGCACTCACGATGGGTTTGCTTGATGCCGTGTATGCGGTTCCTTTTGCGACCTGGTCCCTCTACGCGGATTGGAGTGTCTGGGTGGGATATGCGCTGGTCGCCATCGTGCCGCTTTTCTCTCCGCTTCTGTTCCGCCGTCGTCAAACAACGCAAGTCTAGTATGCCCGGCAGGACAATTCCGAATTGCCTTGCATGATGACACACAAGTGTATGGTAAGAGATGTCACTTCGAGTACCCTACTAGTAGCCTGCAGCAAGTCGAGCTGCGGCCGGAATTATTCGAAATTGTACTAGCCGGGTATGCGAAGCTTTTCATTGCGGGAGTCGACTCTCGCATCGCCGATGCGGAGTATACGCGCACTTTCTATACACCGCTTTCTCTTCCGTTTTTCGTTTGCAGGCGTCAACATATTTTCCTGGATATTCGTTTTCCAGTATTTTTTTCTTGTAGAACCGGACATTGCGCACGCTTTTGTGAGAACGGCATTGCTCTACGCACTCTCGCAGACCATTACATGCCTCGTGACGCCGTATGCGGCACGGCTGCTTCGCTTGGGCGCACGCCGCTTGCTTATGTTCGCGACGCTCGTTGCCGCATCGTCGTTCGTCGTGCTCGGTGCCGCGTTCGCAGGTTTTTGGGGCGGCAGTTATATACCCAGCGCACTGGCCGTCTTCGCCTGCGGGCTGGGCTTCTACCGGGCTCTCTACTGGATACCCTATGAGATCGAAGTGGAGGCGACCGGAGTGGGCCGCAGAACGCGTCTTGCGGAGGTATGCATCGCGCTCGCCCCTTTGCTGGCTGGAGTATTCATAGCTGCTATGCCGCTCGGACCTGTCTCGTTACTGTTCGCCGGGGTGACAATGATTCTGCTCGCAACAGTTCCCGTCTTTTATCTGCGGGAGGTCCGTGAACGTTTCTCGTGGGGCTATCGCGAGACATTCGGACAACTGATAGAACCCGCGAACCGCAGCGTTGTCGGGCGAACGATGCTGGAGGGTGCCGCCGGAGCGGCGCTCCTCCTGTTCTGGCCGCTCGCGATATTTATCCTCACGGGATGGTCGTATGAGATGCTCGGACTCATTCTTTCGCTCACGTTCGTCGTCGCAATACTTGGCCGGCCGCTGGTGCGCCGGGGCATGCGCACGATGAGTTCGCACAACTCCGCGGGGATGGACGTACTTTTTGCGTTCACGCCGTGGGTACTGCGCATGCTCGTCGCAACACCGCTTGGCGTTATCGGTGTCGATTCATATTTCTACACGACGACGCCGCGACGCATCGGTCTTGACCCGCTGACGTATGAGCAAGCGGCGGACGCGGGCTCTTTCGTCGATGAATTCACCGCGCTCAAAGAAATGGCTCTCGCGCTCGGCCGGATACTCATGTGTATTATTGCCGCCGTGTGTGCGTTGTTGTTCACTCTGCCGATGGCATTTATCGCGATATTTCTTGTAGCCGCATTCGCGTCGACCGCCCTCGTACTCGCGCCACGTTAGCCCCGACGTAATGTCGGGGTCCCGACCAAAGCATCGGGAGCGAATTTATTTGAGAAAAGAGGCGATAACTTCTTTGACCAAGTTGCCATCGGCGGTGCCGGCAAGTTCTTTCATCACAACACCCGTGAGTTTACCCGCCCCGGAGGCATCGGTCACCCCGAGCTCGTCTTTTTTGGCGCGGGCTACCTTCTCGATATCTTCTCGGCTCGCCATCTGCGGCAAATAGGATTCGATTATCTTCAATTCGCTCAATTCTTTATCGGCGAGCTCGGCGCGCCCGCCCTTTGTGTAGACCTCGGCTGCCTCTTTGCGCTGCTTCGCGAGGCGCTTCAGTACCGTGAGAGCGTCGTTGTCGGCGAGTTCTTCCGTCGGCTTACGGCCCTTGGCGACCAGCTCGTTGGTGAATGCGGAAAGCGCGCCGCGCAAAGTGTCGCGCTTCAGGTCGTCCTTGGCCTTCATCGCGGCGACCATACCGGTTCGGATTTGTGCGGCCAACATAACGTGAGTATAGCCCAGTAGGCGATTGTACTCAATCGCATGATAGAATCGGCGCATGGAATGGCTCGTTATCATCCTGCTAGTTGCAATTTTGGCCCTTCTTGCCTACGTAGTGTGGGCGCGCAAAACTCCGCAGGAAACACAGGGTATGGTTCTTCTGCAACAGCGAATACAGGAACTTGAGCGGAGTTTGGAAATGAAGCTCGGAGAGGGGACTAGCCGCATGTTCGAGAACATGCGGGCGCAATTCGGGGAGAGCCAGAAGCTTGCGACCGATATACGCGACCTGGTGGCGAAACAGCTGACAGAGGTGCGTATCGAGCAGACGAAGACCAACGAATCCACGACCCGCTTTATGACCATCGCCGAGCAGCTCGCAAATCTTGAAAAGGTGCTGAAGCACCAAAAACAGCGCGGCAATCTCGGCGAGGCATCGCTTGAGCTCATACTTTCGAATATTTTGCCGCCCGGCTCCTACAAAATGCAGTACGAATTCCCCGGTGGCGAGACGGTGGACGCGGTCGTTGTGACTAAAGAGGGGGTGATACCGATAGACGCAAAATTCTCACTCGATAATTACCAACGCTTGGTAAATGCGATAGACGACACGCAGCGTGCGGAATTGGAAAAGCAGTTCAAGAACGACCTGAAGATGCGTATCGACGAGACCTCCAAGTACGTGCGTCCGAAAGACGGCACATTACCCTTCGCATTCATGTACATTCCCGCCGAAGCCATTTACTACGACTTGCTCATCAATGAAGTCGGTTCGGTCAAAGTGAATACGCGCAATCTCATTGACTACGCGTACAACGAAAAGAAAGTTATCATCGTTAGCCCGACCACCTTCGCCGCATACCTTCAATCAGTACTCTACGGTTTCAAGGCGTTCAAGATAGAAGAGACCGCGAAAGATATTGCAAAAAATGTCGAGGCGCTCGGCCGCCATCTCAAGACATATGAGGACTACTATAATAAAATTGGAAATTCACTTTCAACAACGGTTAATCATTACAACGCGGGTCGAAAGGAGCTTGGTAAGGTCGATAAAGATGTTCTTAAGATTACTGGCGGCTCCATCGGGCTGGACGGACCGCTTCTGGAGAAGCCAACGCTCGCAGGAGATGAATAAAATTCAAAGGCCCACGTAAGCGGGCCCTTGTCGTATCTGACGCTCCTTAGCGCGAAGGGTTGCGACGGACGTCGCGGAGCATATCGAGCGCAATTATGCCGCCAGCAAATGCTGCCGCGAACGTAACAATACCGCACAGTGAACTGATGAACGGGTACCCCATGTCCTTGGCAATGATGTCCCAGATCGTCGAGAGAAACGCGAGTACGCCAAGGGCAAGAAGGAGCAACTGTTTCATGGTAGTAGTTCAAAAGCGGGTGGGTTCTTGAGGTTCCCCAAACCTTTTGTCCTGAACGAACATGGCTAAGCTCCAGCTGTTGCAGCGACCATCACTATTGCACAATCACCGTCGGTAAGCTATAGTTTCGCTTCCTATGGCCAAGATAGCTATCATAGAAACGGGCGGGAAGCAGTACGTTGTCACACAGGACAGTGTTTTGGATATTGAAAAAATCAACGGACACAAGGCGGGGGACAAAATTACCTTCGATAAGGTGCTCTTGACCGACGACGGCACAGAGACGGTCGTAGGTGCACCGTACGTCAAGGGCGCCAAAGTCTCCGCCGAGCTCGTCGAGGAAGGCCGCGAGGCCAAAGTTGTCGTCATCCGGTACCGTCAAAAAAGCCGCTATTTCAAGAAAAGAGGTCATCGTCAACCGTTCGCAAAAGTACGCATCACGGCGCTGCCGTAACGCAGTATGGACACAATGGAGGTTCCCGAATCCTCTAATCCGCGTGGCGCTTTAATGTGGAAGCGTTTCTTTAAGGAATTTCCTTCGAAGACAAAATTTGGAGACATTGAGATTCCAAATCCGCACGCCATTCGTCAGCGAGCGGAGCGCCTCCGGCAGAACCCCAATGCCGGTGAGTCAAATTTTGATGAGTTGAACGACCCGGCGGTGTTAACGGCCATCGCTGAGCATTTGACTGCTCTGCTGCAAGGTCAGGAGGCCGAATTGGCTGAAATTGCGGAGACGGAAGAGGAGTTTAGACACGATGCAAACTGGCAACGGAGGGAGGCGTATGAGCAGTGTGAGAATGCTATCGCAGAGACGCTTGAAAAAGCAAGCAGAAAGCCGGGTGGACTTATTGATAAAACAGCCTAGCGCCTGCTTTCGAGAGCGCTTTTGATGGTTTCGGGGTCGGCATACTCCAGTTCGCTCCCCGTCGAAAGCCCACGCCCTAGCGCAGTAAGCATCAAGGCGTCGCCTTGATGGTTTTTTAATATCGCTTCGCGGACTTGGATTGCTGTGGCGTCGCCTTCGGGGTTGGCAGGAAATGCCAAGATGACTTCAACGAGCCCGGCTTTTAGGCGCGCGGGAATTGAGTCTAGCAACTGTTTGATGCGCAGGCCGTTCGTTTTTTCCGATGCGAGCGAGACGGTGCCGCCGAGCACGAAATAGTATCCGCGATAGGTACCGCCGCGTTCCAATGCGGCGATGTCGGAATCGGACGCGACGACGGCCAAAAATTTCGGGTCACGCTGCGGATTCGAGCACATACTGCATACCTTCGCGCTCGTGCTGGAGAAACGCATACACTGCGGACACTGGCGTACCGAGCCTCCCAAGGATTGAACCGCTTCCACAAATTCACGACGCAGAGATGGTGAGCTACGAAGAAGAAACTGTACAAAACGTTGAGCCTGCCTAGGCCCAATCCCGGGAAAGCGTTCAAAAAGAGAAATCAGTTGCTCGATCGAATCCATTGAGTGTCAGTATACTTGTTTTTTAGAAGGGAGCAGATGCCGATTCCACTTCCGCCTCAGGCGTGAAGTCGCCAAAATCGCTCTTGTCTATGGAGCGGAAGGTCGTTTGCTCCTCGTCAAAGCGCAGTTCGACTTTGCCGATAGGCCCGTTGCGGTGCTTTTCTATGAGTATTTCGGCGATGCCCGGCTTATCTGAATTATCGTTCATTTTGTCCTCGCGGTGGATGAACATAACGACGTCGGCGTCCTGCTCGATGGAGCCTGAATCGCGGAGGTCGGAAAGCCGGGGGCGACCGCGACGCTGTTCTACCGCCCGGGAGAGTTGGGAAAGCGCCAAAACGGGGACCTCAAGCTCGCGGGCCATCGATTTGAGTGAGCGTGATATCTCGGTGACTTGTTGTACGAGATTGTCGCTGCCGCGCGATTGTCCGGGTGTGATGAGCTGCAGATAGTCAACGACTATAAGCCCGAGATTCTTTTCCATTTTCAACCGACGGGCGACCGAGCGCATAGCAAGAATGGTGGAAGAAGATTTGTCGTCTATGTAGATGGGGGCTTCAGCCAACACACCCATACCTTGCTGCAACCTCTCGAACTCGTCTTCATCCTTTATCTTGCCGGTGCGCAAGCGCCAGGCATTGACCCCCGCCTGCGCAGCGAGCATGCGGTCCACCAGCTGCTGTGAGCTCATTTCGAGTGAGAAGATGCCGACCGCCGTACCGTGTTTTGTCGCGGTCTGCCGGGCGATGTCGAGCGCGAGCGCGGTCTTACCCATTGAGGGCCGCGCGGCAAGGATGATGAGGTCGGATTTTTGGAAACCGGCGAGAAGATTGTCGAGCTGAGGGAAGCCCGTTGGTATGCCCCGCATTGAGCCGCTGTGTTTTTGGAGGCTCTCAAGACGCTCCCACGCCTCGGTAAGCTCGTCTTTGATTGCGGTAAATGACCGCAACATCGGGGTTTGTGTGACGGAGAAAACCGCGGATTGCGCTTCGTCGAGGACGAGCTCGATATCGCGGTCTTCTTCAAATCCGAGCTCCCCGATTTTTGCGGCGGCATCGATGAGGCTGCGGAGGATAAATTTACTCTGTACTCCCTGCGCGTAGTGCCGCGCACTACCGGGAGATGCGGCGGAGCCGACGAGCTCTGAAAGGTAACTTGCACCGCCTATTTCGCTGAGAAGTTTTCGCTCTTTAAGTTTGCTGGAAAGAGTAACGACATCAATCGGTTCGCCTTTCGCGTAAAGCGACAGCATCGCGTCGAAAATCGTACGGTGTTTACTTGCGTAGAAAGAGTCCACCCCGACGAGGTCCGCGACCTCGTAAATCGCGTTCTGATTGAGCATGAGAGCGCCAAGAAGCGCCCGCTCCATCTCAATGTCTTGCGGAGGGACTTTGACTGCTGTGTTTGCCATTTCGACATCGTAACATTCCATGCTCTCAAATCAGCTTCTCTGTCTACCTCAAAAAGTGGGGCTTAGGTGGGGACATCCCGCTCTTTCCCTAATAAGAAACGACGGGATTGACAGCCCCGCAGGGATTTGATATAAGGAGAACACAGGAATACGAATACGTCAATTATGCTATCTTTTCAGCCAAAATCTGTAACCAAAGACCTGCTCTCCGGCCTCCCGGAGCGCTCCCGCCGCGTGCTTACTGACCGCTTCGGACTCGCGGGCAAGGGTGAACGCCGGACCCTGGATGCCATCGGACAAGAATATGGCATCACCCGCGAACGTATCCGCCAGATAGAGAATCACAGCATCTCGGCCGTGCGCGACTCCGAAGCCTACACCGCACTCACGCAGCACCTGGAGGATCTGAAAGCCGCTATAGCGGCTCTCGGCGGCGTGCTGGCCGAGGAAACCATCCTGAAGGAACTTTCCAAAAGCGAGGCGGACCGCAATCACGTCGTATTTCTCCTTACGGTCGGGCATCATTTTGAAGACCGCCGCGAGGGCAACGATTTCCGCGCACGTTGGCACGTCGATGAGCAACTTGCCGAACAAATCGAGGCAGCGCTCTCGAGCCTGTATGAATCAATCGAGCCTAACAAGCTGACACCGGAAGAGGAATTTTTGGAGATTTTTGCACGTCACCTGAAGCAGGCCGGCGTAAAGAACCGTCCTCCTGAAGCGTTACCGCGCTGGCTCTTGATATCCAAACGTATCGGCAGAAATCCTCTCGGCGAGTGGGGGCGACAGGATTCTCCGCATGTGCGTATCAAGAACACGCGCGATTTCGCGTACCTCACCCTCAAGCGCCACGGCTCCCCGATGCACTTTACCGAAGTCGCCAAAAGTATCGAGAAACTCTTTGGACGCAAGACGCATCCCGCCACGACGCACAACGAGCTCATCAAGGACGGCCGCTTCGTACTGGTCGGCCGTGGGCTCTACGCTCTCAAAGAGTGGGGCTACGAGCCCGGTGTCGTGCGCGACGTCATCGCAGGTATATTGCGACGCGAGGGTCCGCTCACTCGTGACGAGATTATCGAACGTGTGAAGCGCGAGCGGTACGTGAAAGACGCTACTATCGCCGTGAACCTGCAGCACGGCATGTTCGTGCGCACCGCGGACGGCAAGTATTCGCTCGCCCTATAAACCCACACTACGCCGAAAGAGACTCTGGGTTCATCCCGGATTTTTTATGTATCGCAAGTGTTGATAGTTGCGTAATTGCGGATAAGAAAATGGTACAATTTTGCAGTGATTCACGAATACGAGCAAAAGGGAATAATCGGGACAAATGACATCCGGAGCATTCTCGGAACGCTCATCAGTCTTGATTTCCACGACATCGTTGATTCAGTCGGAGGAAACTATTGGGGCATTTCCCGCTGTCTTTTTTTGAGCATTCTTTTCTGGGGACTTATGGGCGTTTTGTGGACCATGATCCCGAGTTTGCCTCTCTTTACGTTTGGGTGGCTTCTGGGTACTTCACCGGTTTGGCTCCCAATCGTGATGCTGATAACTGCCTGGAAAATATGGGTTTGGTATGCACACGCAGGCTATCTATTCAAGCGCGATTCGGTCTTGCTTGAGGTCAAAATGCCCCGTGACATCACACGCTCACCCCGCGCGATGGAAAACGCTCTTTCGAAGCTCTGGACCGACTCGGGGGAGACTACCTTTCTCAACCGTATCTGGCAAGGGCAGGTGCGCCCCGTTTTTTCGCTCGAGATTGCATCGTTCGGCGGTGAACTGCACTTCTATATATGGAGTTGGCGTAATTGGCGCCCGAACGTGGAGGCGATGATGTATGCGTACTATCCGGAAGTTGAAATGGTGGAAGTAGAGGATTATGCCTCGAAATTCAAATTTGACTATGACACGCAAGATTGCTTCCCGACTGATTGGCGATATGAGCCCCGCAATGACGCATATCCTATCCGTACATATGTAGACTTTGAGCTCGATAAGGACCCGAAAGAAGAGTTCAAGATAGATCCCCTTGCGGAGGTTTTGGAGCGAATGAGTGTTTTGAAGCCGTCTGAACAGATGTGGATACAGATAATCATCACCCAATGCAGGGACTGGCGGCGGAAAAAAGGAGCCGCATGGTACCAGACCGAGAATCGATATGAAGGACTCGTTAAAGAAGAGGTTGATAAGCTCATCAAAGAAACAAGTACCGCGGATCCCGGGGACAGGAACGCGCCCGACGCCTGGAAGACCTACGCCCGTGTACCCCGTTACCGGTATACCGAGACGGTAAAATCGATGGAAAGGAACATGGGCAAGCATCCGTTCAATGTCGGTATGCGCGGTGTCTACATAGCAGATTCGAAGGATTTCGGTGCGCCCGGGTACACCGGTATCCGTTGGATATGGCGCCCGGTCGGCAATCCACAGTTCATGAACCAACTGCGCCCGCGCCGCTGGGGCAACCCGTTCGACTGGCCGTGGCAGGATTTCGACAACATGCGTTGGAATCTCATGATACGGCGATTTTTTGATGCATACCGCAGGCGGTCGCACTTCTATTCGCCGTGGATAATACCGCACAATATGATGTCGACCGAGGTGTTGGCTACCGTCTGGCATCCGCCATCAGCGGCAGTCGGTGCCCCCGGACTCGCACGCATCCCCGCGAAGAAAGGCGAACCGCCAGCCAATCTGCCGAAATAGGCGTAGTTAGAATTTTGAGCACATCATATGCCCGAGCCTGTATCATTCATCGAAAAGATCTTTGAACGGACCCATCGCCTTTTCGAACGTCTATCCCTGCGCTGGGATGCCCATGCGAATCGACGCACCGTCATCATCCTGCTGCTGATGGGCGCTATCGCTACATTCACCTATGTGTACATAGTACAACCTCCCGATTCGTTTCCTGTCGATACTCTCATCTCCGTTCCAAAAGGCCAACCGCTTTCCGAGGTGGCGGACAACCTGCAGAATACCGGTGTTGTCAGTTCTGCGGTCGCCCTGCGCGCGATTGTGAAGCTCATGGGTGGGGAACGCGCCATCCACGCGGGAGATTATATTTTCAAAGAACCCAGCGACCTCTTCACTGTCGCCCGTGCGCTCATCGTAGGAAAGTACGGTCTTGAACCTTTCCGCATCCGGATTCACGAAGGGGCGACCGCTAGAGAGATGGCGAAGACCTACTCGCGGTTGCTGCAACGGTTCAATGCGGAAAATTTCCTGGCGCAAAGCGCGCAACAGGAAGGGTACCTTTTTCCCGACACGTATTTCTTCTTGCCCAACGTCACTGAAGACACGGTCATCCAGGCGATGCGGCAGAATTTCGACGCCAAGATTGCCCCGCTTTTGCAGGCTATCGCAAGCTCGACACGCTCGCTCTCCGACATAGTCATTATGGCGTCCATCATCGAGCGGGAGGCGCGCAACAGCGCCGACCGCAGAATGATATCCGGAGTATTGTGGAACAGACTCGCCAAGGAAATGCCGCTTCAAGTGGACGTTTCGTTCCTCTACACCGTCGGAAAAGGCACGTATCAGCTCACCAACAAAGACCTTCAAACCGATTCCCCGTACAACACATATATGAACAAGGGCCTGCCGCCGACCGCTATCGGCAGTCCCTCGTTGGATTCCTTGCAGGCGGCCGTCAATCCGACCCCGAACAATTACCTCTACTTCCTCGCAGACAGGAACGGCGTAACCTACTTCAGCAAGACCTACGCGGAGCATCTCCGGAAGAAGAACCTGTATATAAATAACTAGATGGTGTACTCTTGTGCCCGTATGGCACACAGAGTTTTTGTCGGCCTATCGGGAGGAGTGGATAGCGCGGTTTCCGCCGCGCTTCTGAAGGAGCAAGACTACGACGTCGTCGGGGCGTTCATCAAAATATGGCAGCCGGAATTCATCGAGTGCACGTGGCGCGAGGACCGGCTGGATGCGATGCGTGTATGCGCCGTGCTTGGAATACCATTCCGGGAAATTGACCTCTCGGAGGAGTACAAGAAGGAGGTCGTCGAGCGCATGGTGCAGGATTATGCGCGTGGTATCACGCCGAATCCGGACGTACTCTGCAATCTCCACATCAAATTCGGCGCATTCGCACAGTGGGCAAAGAGTGAGGGCGCCGAAAAAATTGCGACCGGTCACTACGCCCGCAAACGTGAGGTCGGAGGACACGTGGAATTGCTGCGCGCGCGCGACACCTCAAAGGACCAATCATATTTCCTCTATCGGCTCGGCCAAGCGGATCTCGCGCGGGCTCTATTTCCTATCGGCGACAAGCTGAAATCCGATGTCCGCGCATTGGCTTTGAAGTTTCGCTTGCCCGTTGCGAGGAAGCCTGACAGCCAGGGCTTGTGTTTTATCGGGGAGGTATCAATGGCGGAATTTTTACAACGGTATATACCGGTCGTACCCGGACCGGTCGTATGCGACGGCAAAACCATCGGCGAACATGAGGGCGCGGCGCTCTATACAGTCGGCCAAAGACACGGTTTTACGTTCTCCCGCGAGACATCTGCGGGCCCTTTCTACGTGGTGTCCGTCGATACCGCGGCTAATTCCGTAATGGTCTCGCCCCGGAGGAAGGACGCCACCCGTACCACGGTCAACCTAAGCGATATGCACTGGGTATATCGTGAGCCTGCATTACCGCTCACGTGCAACGTGCAATCCCGCTACCACGAGACTCCTGTCGGGGCGACCATATCGAAGGACTCCGCGGGCTTTACATCCGCTTTCGAGCATCCGCACGTCGCATCGCCCGGCCAATCGCTGGTGCTGTATCAAAAAAACGAACGCGAAGGAGAGGGTGACGTGTGTGTCGGCGGCGGCATAATCAGCTTGTAGCTTACAGCTAGTAGCTTGTACAAGTAAAATCCTCTCAAGTCCGGAGGTTTGCACACCTGCAAGCTACAATCTGCCAGCTACAAGCTATACTGTACCCATGGGTGCGATTATATCCCGCATGTTGTGGTTTTTTGTTGTTGCGAGCGCCGTCGCTTACGCCGTGTATCTCGTCGCGGGCACGATGGTGCATGCCCAGGAGTCGCGCGAAAATCAAGCTGTGATCATCCGCGACGAACTAGGCCCGGGCGTTCATCACCTCTCGGGGATGATTGTGGTGCCGTCATCGTGCGACCAGCTCTCCGTCCGCACCGAAGAGATTACCGACTATACCTATGAGCTCATCTTCCGCACGTGGCGCGAGCCGTCGGTAGACTGCACAAACGAAGAGGTCCCGCGGTATTTCCGCACCATTCTGATAGCACCCGCGACCGGAGTGACGTTCACGGCATCATTCGATGCGACCGGTTTTCCCGTCATTGTTGTACCCATTATCGCGAGCCGCACGTAAACGCTATCAATTTGTATGACACATACCTCAACACTCGGCAGCGGAATCAGGAGCAGAAGCATGCCGGGTCTGCCGTTGAAGCGTATCCTTATCACAAAGGCCGACGGCGAACAGGAGCCGTTCGATCCCGCAAAACTGGAACATTCACTTGCGCAGTCGGGCGCCAGCTCAACCATGCGCGCCCGGGTCCTCTCGCATGTGATGCATGAACTCAAACCCGGCATGATGACGGAAGAAATTTACCGACACGCGTTTGACATTTTGCGGCGGGAGGAGACAGTACCCGTTGCGGCACGATATTCCATTAAGCGTGCCGTTTTCGCGCTCGGCCCTTCCGGATTTCCGTTCGAGCAATTTCTTGCTGAGATTTTCAGGGCACACGGGTGGAAGGCACAGACGGGCGTCGCACTGAACGGCCGCTGCGCACCTCACGAAGTGGACGTCCTCGCAGAGAAGAACGGTAAGCGCATCGGCATAGAGGCAAAATTCCACAACGACGCGGCGGGGAAAACGGATATCAAAGATGCACTCTATGTGTATGCGCGATACCAGGACCTCCGCAGCGCGCCGGAAGCTTCGTCCAGAGTGGACGAGGGGATACTCGTCACCAATACGCGCTTTACGCGCAACGCGATACGGTACTCTCAGTGCTCGGGACTCTCGCTCATCGGGTGGGATTACCCCCGTATGCGCAACCTCCTTACGCTCATAGAGGAAGCCCGCGTTCATCCGCTCACGTGCCTCACCACCCTTTCGGACTCCGAAAAACGGAGGATGCTCGACAAGCGCGTCGTCCTCTGTAAACATGTAGGGACCCCTCATTTGCTTAAAGATTTCGGCGTCAAACCCGACCGCGTACCACATGTGCTGGAGGAGGCCAAGCAGCTTTGCGGCATATAGCCAGTTTGTAGTTTACAGTTGGTAGTTGCCAGACAGAATGTGTTAGCATGTATATGGCATTTACTGCAAACTAATAACTAACAACTTCTAACTTCTGTCTTATGAGCGGCGCAGCACTCTTCACGGACCCGACGGTAATCCTGTTCGCAAAATTACTTTTGGCGATGCTCCTCGGCGGCGTTATCGGCACCGAACGCGCGGTGATTGCCAAGCAGTCGGCGGGCACTCGCACATTCGGCCTTGTGGCGCTCGGCGCGTGCCTCTTCATCATTACCTCGAGCTATGTCGACATTGCGTATATCGGCATTCTAAATTTTGACCCGATGCGCACTGCCGCCGCTATCATTATGGGCATAGGATTTCTCGGGGGCGGCATTATCGTGTTCCGCGGAGATGCGGTACACGGCGCGACTACCGCAGCGGGCCTCTGGATTGCCGCCGGCGTCGGTATCGCCGTAGGTTTCGGTCTGTACGCGGTCGCAATTTTCACGACCGTTCTCTCGCTCCTCATGTTCACGGGCATGTGGTATCTCGAAAACCGTTTCAAGCACTGGTTTACCGAGCACGGTCCCGAAGTACCATCCGGAGACGTTCAAAAGTTGTAGAGCGGAGTGATATACCCCGTGAGATAATTATTCTCGTGCACCGTAATTAAACTCGAACTTGTTTACCTTACGGGGTATACTGTCGCGATGTCCGATTACTACAAGCCCGATAGGAAGACCGATTGGAATTACGGCGGCAACAAATGGCGCCTCTCCCGCTCCAAAATCGGCCTTTTCCAGGAGTGTCCTCGCTGTTTCTATATCGACAACAAGCTCGGCACCGCCCGCCCGCCGGGATTTCCGTTTAATCTCAACAGCGCCGTCGACGCGTTGCTTAAAAAAGAATTCGACATCCACCGCGCGGAGAAGACGTCGCATCCGCTGATGACCCAGTATGGCGTAGACGCGGTCCCGTTCCAGCACCCGAAGATGGATATTTGGCGCGAGAATTTCAAAGGCATTGATTACAAACACGAGCCGACCGGCTTCACCGTTTCGGGTGCGATTGACGACGTGTGGGTGAATCCCAAAGGCGAGCTTATGATAGTGGATTACAAATCTACGAGCAAAGACGGGAAAATCGAAGCTCTTGATCAGGAGTGGCACGACGGTTACAAACACCAGATGGAGGTGTATCAGTGGCTCTTCCGCCGCAACAGATTCGATGTTTCCGACACGGGCTATTTCGTCTATGCCAACGCAAGCAAGGACAACGCGGCCTTCGACGGCAAACTCGAATTTGAGGTGACATTGATAGCTCACAAAGGCGACGATTCATGGGTGGAAGGTACGCTTATGGATATCAAGACGTGTTTGGACAGCCCGGACCTTCCGGCGCTTGCCGAGACTTGCGATTATTGCCGTTATCGTGAGGCCGTGGGAAAGAAAATGTTTGCCTTTGATAGATTGGGGAAACTTAAAAAATAGGCATGAAAACATTCACGGAAAAAGTCCGTGCAATCGTCGCAAAAATCCCGAAGGGGAAGTCGATGACCTACAAGGAAGTGGCGACCAAAGCCGGTAATCCGAAAGCCGCACGGGCCGTGGGTGCCATTATGCGCTCCAATTACAACCGTGATATTCCGTGCCACCGCGTCGTCAAATCTGACGGGAGCCTTGGTTCATATAATCGCGGTGGCACGCTCCGCAAGCGGGAATTACTGAAAGCCGAAGGCACACTTTAGAGATTTGGAGAAAAGAGGATGTTCTTGAACTGCCAGGGGTCCTTCGTGTCGAGGTCTTCTTTGAAAAGAATCTGGCGGTCCTTGAGCGGTGTCCAGTCCGTGTAAGCGCCGGTCATGGTACCGAGGTACGGCTCCATAACTTCCATGATGCGCTCAAAGTCCATCTCGTCGGCCTCGACGACACCCGCATTCGGATTTTCTATAGCCCATACCATCGCACCCAAGACGCCGACCGTCACCTGCAAGCCTGTCGCGTTCTGGTACGGAGCGAGTTTGCGTGTTTCTTCGATGGTCAATTGCGAGCCGTACCAGTACGCACCCTTCTTGTGTCCCATGAGGAGCACGCCCAGCTCGTCCATGCCGGTCCTGATGTCGTCCATGAGTATGTATTGCTCCTTTTGGAGCTGCGAATTATTGCCGAAGCACTCTTCAATAGAGAGGATGGACGCGTCACATGAGCGGTAGGCGTAGTGCACGGTAGGACGAAACGTCGCCTTTTTGCCCTTGCGAACGGTGTAGTAATCCGCGATAGATACAGATTCGTTGTGCGTAACGGCGCGTCCGAGGAACGGTCCGTGTTTGGGTGTCCATGTGCGCACCAATGTCTTCGCCCCCGGCTGGTCGAGGTAGATAGCGGCGTCGCAACCGTGCGGGTGCCGGTGGCCATTCTTCGGGAAATATTTCTCGTGCGTGCCCCAGCCCATTTCGCAGGGCTGACAGACTCCCTCGGAGTGGAAACCTGAAACAGACCACGTGTTTTCAAAACGACCCACCTTTTTCGGCTTGTCGGATACCTGTGAGTCGTACTCCGCTATGTGAACAGTCTTCACGCCGAGCTTACGCATGAGACCGGCCCACTCTTCGCGGCTCTCCGGCTTCTTCGTCTTCATGCCTGTGTCACGGGCTATGTGCATAAGAGCGCGCTTCAAGAAGTGCGAAACGATACCGGGATTTGCTCCATGTGTGGAAACCGCAGTGGGGCCCTTGCCGAACTTCTCCTTGACCGCGAGCATGGTCTCACGCAAGCCGTAGTTGGAACGCTCGGTGATGGAAAGCTTGGGGTTGGTGTAACCGCCGAGCCACGGCTCCACGACGGTGTCGAGATAGAGGATGCCGCGCTTGTTGCAGTACTCCATGAGTGCGACGGAAGAGACGTCCACAGAAAGGTTGAGAAGGAAGTCTCCTTTTTCGAGATATTTGTCGAGGACTTTCTTGTAGTTGCCGCGCTTGAGTGGCTCTATAGAAAAAGGAATGCCTTCGATGCGCGCGACATCGCGGCCGAGTTCATCGGCTGTGATGATGCGGATATTCTTCCTGTCCATTCCGATGTGCCGGAGTATCAAAGGTAAGACTCCCTGGCCGATGGAACCGAAGCCGACTATCAATAGTTTTCCCGAAAAGTTTACGTGCACGGGATGTTTTCCTTTTTTCATGCGTTCAGTAGTAATACTCAAAATAATAAAAAGGGCCTTCGCCCGCTCTTGTATACCACAACAGGAGGGGCTTTTCGAGGGGCATAACTACCGCGGGTGCATAACCCTAAAAGTCAAATGTTTTGTATACTGCCCATATGACAGAAGGAGACGTAATGATCGAGGCATCTTGGAAAAATGTCTTGCAGGACGAGTTCGGCAAGGAGTATTTCACCAAGCTACGGGAATTTGTAAAAGGTGAGTATCAGCACGCCATTGTCTACCCTGCGCCGAAGAATATTTTCCGTGCCTTCGAGCTTTGCCCGTTCGACAAAGTCGAGGTGGTCATCCTCGGCCAAGACCCGTACCACGGACCTAATCAGGCCAATGGCCTCTGCTTCGCGGTGAGCGAGGGGGTACCTTTGCCGCCGTCGCTGCAAAACGTTTTTAAGGAACTCGCCACAGATACGGGCGTGCCCTTCGAATCCTTGGCGAAGAAGGGGGATTTGGAGCGATGGGCAAAGCAGGGCGTGCTGCTTCTGAATGCGACACTAACTGTGCGTGCACGGACGGCCGGCTCGCATCAAGGGAAGGGCTGGGAAGAATTCACCGACACGGTCATCCGCAAGCTCTCCGAAGAGCGCGAGAACCTCGTCTTCATCCTCTGGGGCAACTACGCCAAATCCAAAGGAGCGCACATAGACCGCAGCAAGCATCGGGTCATCGAATCCGCCCACCCGTCCCCGTTCTCAGCCACCAAATTCTTCGGCTCCAAACCCTTCAGCAAAACCAATGAGTATCTAAGCGCGCACAACAAAAACCCGATTGATTGGTTGTAGATCTTTTATGGTATAATGTCAGTTATGGGAATCGATTGGACCAAAATTCAAAGCAAATACAGGGGTTTGTGGGTGGCTCTGGCCGATGACGAAAAGACCGTTGTCGCCTCCGGAGGAAGTGCAAAGGAGACTTACGAACAAGCACGCAAGAAGGGCCACCAAGAGGCAATTTTGACGCGCATGCCTGAAGAACTGACTGCCTATGTCGGTTTCGGGCTATGAAATTTGAGTACAAGCGGTACGGAAAAATAATTCGCCCCGTCATCCCGATAAGGGTAAAAAACGGAGACCATGCCGTAAGATATGAAGTACTGGTAGATTCCGGCGCGGATATTTGTATTTTTGACGGCGGCATCGGAGACATTCTCGGTATCGATGTTGAAAGCGGCGAGCGGCAAACAGTTGGTGGTATTGCGGGGCAAGCGGCAGCGTATTATCTCCACGATGTTGAAATTGAAGTCGGCGGTTGGCCCTACAAGATCAAAGCGGGATTCTTAAGAAATGTCGCAGGCGGGTTCAATTATGGCGTCGTCGGTCAAACTGGTTTCTTCGAACACTTCGTCGTGAAGTTTGATATGCAAAAGGCAGAGATAGATTTAAAGCGCAAAGAATAGATTTTAATAGTAACGGCTTCTTCGGTTCCAAACCCTTCAGTAAAACGAACGAGTATCTAGTGGAGCACAACAAGAAACCAATTGATTGGTTGTAGGATGTTACAATTTCACGAATGGAAAAAGATTTTGACGGCTGGAATGAAGTGAAAAAGAAAACTAATGCGGAACAACC
>MFKY01000009.1:515-11574 GCA_001781175.1 Candidatus Kaiserbacteria bacterium RIFCSPHIGHO2_01_FULL_55_37 | reverse complement strand
TCTTGCAAAATACATTGCTCGCACTTCTCGAGTATCCCGACTCGACGCTGCTCGACGTGAATCGCATGCTCACCAACAAGACCTTCCGCAATGCCGTCGTCGCCAAAATTACCGACCCCATCGTCCGGGGGTTCTGGGTGGAGGAATTCGCCGCGTTCACCGATACCTATACGCGCGAAGCGACTCCTGCCATCCAGAACAAGATAGGTCAGTTCACCGCGAATCCCTTAATCCGCAACATCGTGGGACAGGGAAAGTCGTCTTTTGACCTGCGCAAGGTAATGGACGAGAAGAAAATATTTATCGTCAACCTCTCAAAGGGCCGCATGGGTGAGACCAACGCCTCACTGCTCGGCTCGATGCTCGTCGTCAAGATTTATCTCGCCGCGATGTCGCGCGCCGACGAGCCGACGGCGCGCATGGCGAGACTGCCGCGCTTCTATTTCTACGTCGACGAATTCCAGTCGATGATGAACGAAGCCTTCGCCGACATTCTTTCGGAGTCGCGCAAATACAAACTCGCGCTCACGCTCGCCAATCAATACATCGAACAAATGGAAGAGGAGGTGCGCGACGCGGTCTTCGGCAACGTCGGCACGCTCATCGTGTTCCGCGTGGGACCGTTCGACGCGGAAGTGTTGGAAACCGTCTTCGACCCCACCTTCACGCCGGAAGATCTTGTGGGCTTAGGCATCGGGCAGATATACCTCACGCTCATGATAGACGGCGTCGGCTCCAAGCCCTTCTCCGCAGAGACCATTCCGCCCATCGATACACCTCCCATCTCGTATCGGGATGATTGCGTGCGGAGTTCGCGTGAGCAGTACGGGAGAGCACGGGCGGAAGTCGAAGCCACGGTCAATCAGAAACAACTGGACTTCCAGCCGCCGCCGAAGGAGAAAAAGGAGCGTGAAAAAAGCTCGTACGGCTCGCGGCCGCGTGCTTCCGATGCCGCACCGCGCCCTCCCGCCGGAGCGGCTCCACGCGGACAGGCCATGAGCGCACCGCATGAAGACCGCGGACCCAGGACTGCCCCTGCTCCCGCACCCGTTGGACACGAGGCACAGAGCGCACCGTCGAGGTCACATTCGTCCGAGGCGGAGCAGCGCTCAGCCCTGCGCGCCGCCATCGCGCAAGCACAACCAAAAATTGCCGAAGCTCCCGCCCGTGCCGCTCCGGTACGTTCGCCCGCCGATATTTTGCGGGAACGCCGCGCCGCCAAACAGAACTCTCCAGCCGGAAATACGCCTCACAATCCGGTAGTCGGCGCTCACGCTCCGAAACCGCCGCACATCCCAAATCCACAACCACAACCGCACCGGGCTCCGCGCCCCGCGTTTTCAGGCGATAATATCGTTCATGAAGATAGGGTACAGTCTGGGCGGGCGGGCGAAGTCTCTCCCGAAGTCCTTCAAAGAGTTCTGCGGGAAGAGGAGGCGGGCGAGTGATGGTTTTTTCCTATGCGCAGTTTTGATAGCAGCAATCGTGTTGCCGAGCGTTGTATCTGCCCAAGTTGTGATATCGGAAATAATGTACGACTATCCCGGCGCTGAAGAGAACGGAAAGCACGATTGGGTAGAAATTTTCAACGACAGCTCTTCCTCCGTGTCACTTTCGGAGTGGAGGTTACGTGAGAATGATACGGACCATCAAATGAATTCCTATCCCGATAGCGCGTCGGGAATGCTAGCGGCGGGCGGATATGCGGTGGTCGCAAACGATGCCGTCGCTTTTAAGGTTGATTTTCCATCGTACACGGGATTGCTATTTGACAGTTCGTTCTCGCTCGTAAGCAGTGGCGAAACGCTTGTTACGCGTTGCTGCGGTTCGAACGTTGCCGACCGGACAAATAGAGACAGCGTTTCGTACACACCTATCGATAGCGCGAGCGACCAAGGCAACACACTTCAACGCACGAGCAGCGCCGGTGTCACATTCATTTCGGCGAGCCCAACTCCCGGTACGGGCTCGCTCTCTTCTTCGGGGGGCGGAGGAGGTGGTGAATCCGGGGCTACTGATACAACGATCACAACTACCACCGACCAAAGTGTTGACGCAGAAAACAGTTCCAGCGAATCGACCATCATGCCTCCGCCGCCGAAAGTATTCGCGGACGGCGGCAGCGACCGCACGGTCGTCGTCGGTGCGGACACCGAATTCAGGGCGCGGGCATATAACGAGAAGAAGGACCTTATCGGCTTCTCCCGCTTTCACTGGAATTTCGGCGACGGCTCGACCTCCGAAAACTCCATCGTCTTTCACCGCTTCGATTATCCGGGACGATATGTGGTGGTCCTCGATATTCCCGAAGAAAAGGATTCAGTATCCGACCAGATCGTTGTAACGGTGGAGCCGATGAAACTCGCTCTTTCTCTTTTACTCGACGGCGGCGTCGCGGTAGAAAACCGCTCAGGTCGCACGCTCGATTTCTCCCGCTGGATTATCCGCTCGGCGGGGCAGGCGTTTACTATTCCCGACCGCACATTCGTGCTTGCGAATGCGACGCTGCGCGTATCGCAGCGCACACTCGGTTTCTCGGGAAGTCCGGATATCGAATTGGATTATCCGAACGGCGACCTCGCACTCGGCTTAGCTCCTCCTCCCGCACCAATCTCAGCGCCTCCGGAAACCGCTGCTCCCGCACCTGTCCCGCTGCCAACATATGGCAGTCAGACTGCCGTATCGGAAGAAGATGCGGAAAGCACGCTGGAGCCGCTCGATATTGTGTCACCGGTGCCCACAACAACTTTGCAGGTCGCGGCTGCGGCAGGAGCGGCGACAGGTTCCTCCCGCATGTGGTGGCTCGGCGCTTTCGGCATTGCGGGGCTCGCTGCGGGTTCACTTGTGGTCGCGCGGCGCTATGGCAAAAAGGAGTGGGACATTGAGGAAATGGAGGAAACGCGATAGTCTGGGTAGAATGAGCGCTCAAAAGAAGACCGTTTTGGTTACGGGAGGTGCGGGGTTTATAGGCTCGCACTTGTGCAACCGCCTAAAGGCGGAAGGCCACACGGTCATTTCGCTCGACAACTATTTCACCGGCTCGCGGGAGAATCACGTGTCGGGCGTTGAGTACCGCGAAGGGCATACCAAAGACATAGAAAAGCACGTGCCCGAGACGCCCGATATCATTTATCACCTCGGTGAATACTCCCGTGTGGAGAAAAGCATGGAAGAGCCCGGCCTTGTCTGGGACCTGAATATCTCCGGCACGTTCGGCGTCGTTGAGTACTGGCGCAAGCGCAAATGCAAGCTCGTGTACGCAGGCTCTTCCACAAAATTCGGTGACGGCGGCCTTTCCCGCGACGCGACCCCATATGCGTGGACGAAAGCATCGAATACAGAACTTGTCAGTAATTATGCCGATTGGTACAAACTCCCGTACGCTATTACGTATTTCTACAACGTGTACGGGCCGGGCGAGCGTGCCGGCGCATACGGCACCGTCGTCGAGATATTCCGTCAGCAGTATGCGAAAGGCGGGCCGCTCACCGTCGTCTCTCCCGGTACGCAAAAGCGCAATTTCACGCACGTTGACGACATCGTCGAGGGCTTGATGCTGGTCGGCGAGAAAGGCGAGGGAGATGATTTCGGGCTTGGAGCCACGCGGGAGTACTCGATACTCGATGTGGCACAGATGTTCTCCCAAAATATCACCATGCTGCCGGAACGGGCGGGCAACCGTTTAAATTCAGGAATTGATACTTCCAAGTCCAAGGCGCTCGGGTGGGATGCGAAACATGACCTTGAGACGTACGTGAAGGCTATTATCGGAAGCGCATGAAAAAGATACTCATCTTCTCTCTCGCATACTATCCGAAATATGTGGGTGGTGCCGAACTCGCCATCAAAGAAGTAACGGATCGTCTTGATAACTCTGAAATAGAGTTCCACCTCGTGACGCTCCGATTCGACTCCACGCTTCCGAGGGTCGAACAATTGGGCAACGTACTCGTACATCGCATCGGTTTTACGCGGCCCAATCCTTCTATCGGCGATTTGGGTACATGGCCGTTGCGGCTCAACAAGCCGCTTTTCCAGTTCCTAGCCGCGTGGAAGGCGCTGTCACTTCATCGCAAACATCACTACGATGCCGTTTGGGCGATGATGGCGCATTCGAGCGGCATTCCCGCGGTCATCTTCAAGCTGCTGCGCCCGCACGTCCCGTATATCCTCACGCTCCAAGAGGGGGACCCGCCGGAAAAAATCGAGCGGATGATGTTCCCGCTGTGGCCGCTTTTCACGCGTGTTTTCAAACGCGCCGACGTTATCCAGGTTATTTCCACGTTCTTGGGGAAATGGGCGCGCCGCCGCGGCTTCACAGGTCGGCTTGAAGTAATCCCCAACGGCGTGGACGTCGCGCACTTTTCCCACGAGGAAATGCCCGCGGTCATCGACGCCGTGAAGGATGGTCTCGGCAAGCGGATGGGGGATGTCTTTCTCATTACAACTTCCCGCCTCGTGCGCAAGAACGGTATCGACGTCGTTATCAAAGCGCTTCCGCTGCTACCGGAGAATGTGCGATTCATCGTTGTCGGCGTAGGGCCGGACGATCTTTCGCTCAAACGGCTCGCGCGGGAATGCAAAGTGGCAGAACGTGTGCGGTTTGTGGGAGAAGTTGCAAACCAAGAAATCCCCAAATATCTGCACGCCTCCGACATTTTCATCAGACCCTCGCGCTCTGAAGGCATGGGCAATTCATTTGTGGAAGCTTTTGCGGCGGGACTGCCCGTCATCGGCACACAAGAGGGCGGCATCGCTGACTTTCTTTTCGATGAAAAGCGCAATCCGGACGTGCCTATTACGGGCTGGGCAGTTGATACCGACTCGCCCGAACAAGTGGCGGAGGCGGTGAAAGACATCATGGAGAATCCGGAGAAAGTGCGGGCGGTAACAGCGACCGCGCACGCACTCGCAGTGGAAAAGTATGATTGGAACACCGTGGCGAAAGACATGCGCGAGAAAATCTTTTTGCCGGTCCTGAACGGGTAGGGGATAACTTGCTAGGAAGAACAGCCGGACGGGTGTCTGCTGGTATGGGGTTAATCAAGGAGCGTTCATGCGCAGAAGAAACCGACGACTCGAGCGAATGCTGCGTGAAGCAGCAATTGCCGAGAAGATGCGACGCCTAAAGGAGTCGCAGAGGGAACAATCCCGTTCCCCGCTTGAGCCGAATCTGTTCGCTCTGTGGTTCCCGGGACTTGAGCTCGGGGAAAGACTTGTCTTTCAAGGGATGGATCATACCGCAAGGATTGCGGTCCGTACCTTTCAAGGCTGGTTCAAAGCCGCACAGCGAATGTGATGAGGGCACATGTTGTGCTCGGCTCCAATAAGGGGACGCGGTTGCGGCCCCTTATGCTTTGCTATAGTGGGTATGTATGAACCACGTTAGATAATATGCGTTCGATTTTGGAAACGATATTTTATGTCTAAGGAGAAGACAGGGACGGCACATATCCGAGATGCATTATCTAATGGGGTGAAGAGCATCGCCGTCGTAGGAGGAGGCATATTCGGTTGTACGGCCGCGATATACGCTGCGCGGGCGGGACATGAAGTGCATCTCTTTGAGAAAGAAAAAGACCTCCTGCAGGCGGCCTCGGGTATCAATCAATACCGTTTGCATCGCGGCTACCATTACCCGCGCTCGTCAGATACGGCGCGTTCGGCGAAGGATGCAGACGTCTCGTTCCGCGAAGAGTATCGCGAGGCTGTAATCGAGAACGGCCGGCACATCTACGCCATCGCCAAAGAGGGAAGCCTCGTTGCCCCGGACACGTTTCTCGCCTTTTGCCGCGAGCAGGGACTGGAGGTCAAAGAAATCCCGGCCGGACCGCATCTTGTCCCCGACATGGTCGCTCTCGTAGTCGAAGGAGAGGAATCGTGGATGGATCCGGCAGCCCTGCGACGTGTCGTTCTCAAAAAACTAAAAGAGTCCGGCGTCGAGCTTCATCTCAACACCCGCGCCACTCCGGAGATGCTCGAGTCGTTCGACGCGGTGGTGCTTGCGACGTATGCGCGGCTCAACGAACTCACCCCACCCGATACGGGCGTGGTCCAGGAATATCAGTTTGAAGTGTGCGAGAAACCGGTCGTGCGGTTGCCGGGCCTCGAAAATACGGGCATCGTCGTTCTCGACGGTCCTTTTATGTGTGCCGACCCGTGGGGGGAAAGCGGGCTGCACGTGCTCGGCAACGTTGTACACGCGATACATGCGACGAACGTCGGGCGCAGTTCCGTTGTTCCCGAAAATCTCGCGCCCTTTCTCGACCGCGGTCTCATCAGAAACCCGCCTATTACGAAGATAAAAGATTTCATCGAAAGCGGTTCCCGCTACATACCCATACTTGCGCATGCGGAGCACGTCGGCTCGCTCTTCACTATACGGACCGTGCTGCCGCGGCTCGAAAAGACCGATGCGCGCCCGACCATCGTGACCAAGCTCTCCGACCGCTACATCAGGATATTCTCCGGCAAAATCGGTAATTGTGTGGAGGCGGCAAAACAAGTCGTCGCACTCCTCTAACTATTCTTCCGTCTCTTTCTTTTTTCCGTAGCGGCCTTCCCGCAAGTCTTGGATGCCTCCTTGTTCCATGTTCCGGTTTATTTCCGCTTCCGGCGTGTTGTACACAGCAGCAGTCCATTGTTTGTATCGCGGGTCGCGACCTTCCAAAATATCCTCCACGATGACCCAATCTAGCTTGATGCCGTTCTCTTTGAAATACGGGTTTGCGTCAAACATGAGCTGCGCACGTTCCTTCTGAAAATGCGGCGAAAGAATAGCGATGCGGTGTCGTCTCATCATCTCCGGATGTTCTTTCAGGTAGGTAACCACGTTCTCGACATTTCCGGCGACGCTCCCCGCATCTGCTGTGCCTATCGGTATGACTTTTTCCTTCGACATCTTGTAACGTTCCGTCATGAGTTTTGCAAGCTCGGTGGCGCGCGATGCGACCTCGCCGGTCTCCGGATGAACGTCGGTCCCGCCGGTTACTAGCGTACGTGCCGCGTCTCCCTCCAGTTCGCTGGCGGCGAGCGCACGGGCTTTCCCCATCACGAGTTTGCCGCGGTACCTATCAATGATAGTGGGGAACTCCCAACGTTTCTGTTCGGGGCTCCACTCCATTACCGCGCCCAAGACGACGAGTGCGTCATAGGGGAATCCTTTTTCAGCCTTTTCCAGTCCTCCAGCTTCCCCGTGACTCATAACGACATTCTAACTCCTGCTATTTTTAAGCATCTCGTGGATTTCCAAGACGCGTGCGCCGAAGTCTCCCCCAGTGCGAGGCGCCATCCCTCCGCCCGCGGCCTCAAGGAATACTTTTATTTCTTGCGCGAGCGACGTCCCGGCACCTTCGAACAAAAGCTCTTCGCCTCTTCGCAGCTGAGTATCGTCCCACGTGAGTATTTTGCCGTCTTCAAGGGTCACCGCAATTGTGTGTGTCTTCTCCTGTGAAAGCCTGTCTATCTCTGAAACAAATTGGCACGACGGATACTCAAGGCGGATTTCGATGTGGTCTCCCGACCTGGGGCTTCCTTCGCGGTAGAGGAGTGACCCCGCATCGGGCATTCCGAGCAGGTCATAGGCGATGGAAAGATGATGAGTGAGAAGGGCGTTTTCTATCGAATCCGTGAATGCTCCATATTTTCTCCAGACGCACTCAACACGTTTTATCGCTTTGTCCCGGACGAGAATTTTCAATTGGTCGTAGACGGGGTGGTACAGAAACACATAGCCCGTCATGAGTATGCGATTTTTTTCTGCTGCGAGCTGCGCGAGCGCATGTGCTTCGGCGGAAGTTTCAGTCAGAGGTTTTTCGCAGAAGACGTGTTTGCCCGCCTCCAACGCTTTCCGGACGATTTCAGCATGGGTCGGGACGGGTGTCGCAATGGCGACTGCTTCGATGGCTTGGTCGGCACAAATTTCCTCCACCGTCGCACGTCGCGCGTGCGGTAGGGCGGGGTCGCTGGTCTTGGAGGCGAAATATACAAGCTCGCTTGCGGCATCGAACTCGCGGGCGACATTCTTGCCCCATCTGCCGACTCCGATAATAGCGGTTTTAAGGCGCTTTTGTTCCATTGCACTCTACGGTAGCATAGAACACATGCGCGTGCTTCTCACCACAGGCATCTTTTTCCCCGACGTAGGGGGGCCCGCCACGCACGTCCGCAAAATAGCTGAACATTTTGCGGGTCTTGACTGGCAGGTGACGGTGGTCGCTTTTGGCGATTACGCAGGTAATTCCCAAAATTTCCGCGTGGTGCGCATAAGCCGGAAGTGGGGCAAGCTCGTTTCGTGGTTGCTCTATGCCTTGGCCATCGCCCGCGAATCGTTCCGGCACGATGTGCTCTATGCATTTGACCTCACGACCGCCGGCATTCCCACCGCACTCTTTGCAAGACTCCTCCGCAAACCGTTTATCCTCCGCATCGGAGGCGACCCCATCTGGGAGCGCATTGTGGAGAAAGGGGAGCGGTCCCTGCCGATGCGCGCATACTACGAGCAGGGTCTGTTCAAGAAAGATAAGCCGACACTGTATCGCATCATCCGCCACGTGGTGCGCTCGGCAGACACCATCGTGACGTACTGCGACTTCCTCAAAGGTATCTATACAAATTATTACGGCGTGAGTGAAGAAAGGGTCGTACAAATCAAAAATCCGTTCCCGCCGAAAGTTCCTGCGATGCCCGAAAAGGATACATTCACATTCCTTTTTGCGGGGAGGTTCGTCTCGTATAAGAATCTGCCGCGCGTTCTCAAAGTATTCAGAGCCATCTCGGCAAAGCATGACAACGCGCGCCTTGTCCTTATCGGCGACGGCCCCGACGAAGCGGCTCTCAAAGCGCGGGCGGCTGCGCTTGGCGACAAAGTGGAAATAATCCCGAAGGTGGACCAGAAAGCATTGTTCGCCCGCATCAACGCATCATCCGTCGCGCTCGCACCCGCGCTCACCGAATTCAATCCGAATTTCATTCTCGAGTCACTGGCACTTGGCAAACCTGCGCTCATCAGCCTCGATAACGGTCTTTCCGCGCAGCTGCCCGACTACATGCAATTTGACCCGATGGACGACGCTTCGCTCGAAACTGCAATGGAACACATGCTCGACGCAGGGAACTACCGTGAAGCCATTCGCGTTGCAGCAGAACTTCCGATGGACCAGACATGGGACAAAGTAGTTGCGGAGCACGCGGAGATCGTAAAAAAAGTTTCCGGAACAAAGCCGTAGTTTTGACAAAACCACTTTCGAACAGTATAATCTGCGGGAACCTCATCAATAGGAGAGCACGATGAATATCGTGATTCGAGGTCTGAACATCGCGGGATGGTTGCTCATTCTTGGCGCCCTCTTTCTCACGTACGACCTAACGGCGTACTTGGGAGTCTCCCAGCTTTGGGGGACGCTTGTGGCACTGGTGGGCGCCCTGTTGCTGCTCATCCGCTACTTTCTACGGGAACGGAGGGGCGACGATGTGTAAGTCGAACCACTCCCTGTTTCCAAAGCCCCGGGCATTCGCGTCCGGGGCTTCCTACTTACAAGGGGGAAACCGGGGAACGCATTTATGTTTGAAAAAGGTCAAAAAACCGCTAGAATGCGCCGATGCGGGTACTTGTACTCTCCACCGATTGGAACGCTTTTAATGAGTCGAGCGCCGTTGCCAAGCGCCTCCAGATGCAGGCGCGTACGGTAGAGCGCATGGACGTCTTGGTGCCCCACGGGCCGCTACAGCTGGTCCAGATATCGGGGAATGCTTCGGTGCGGGGATTTGGCCTGGGCCGCGTTTTGGGCTCTCTGCGCACCATTGCGGCAGGCTGGCGGCTCCAGCGGCCGGATGTCGTTTCCGCCCAAGATCCCTTCTTGACGGGCCTCGTCGGCTTCATCATCGCGTGGATGCGGGGGAGCAAACTCCACCTGCAGGTACACACCGACCTTTTCGACCCGTATTTCGGCGGGCTCTCGCTCGGCAACCGTCTCAAAGTCCTTCTCGCGCGATTTCTCTTGTCGCGCGCTGATTCCGTCCGCGTCGTTTCAAAAAGGATTGCAGACTCACTCGCTGCTCGCGGCATCAAAGCGCCCGTTACCGTGTTGCCCGTTTTCGTAGACCTCGACAATCTTAAGAAAGCTGAGCCGCTCGACCGTCGCTCACGATACCCGCATTTTAAAAAGTTGGTACTCGTAGTCGCTCGATTGGAAAAAGAAAAGAATGTCGCGGCGTCTATCCGCGCATTCGCGGAAATTACGAAAGCGGATGCAGCCGCGGGACTCGTCGTTGTCGGTAGTGGCTCACAACGCGTGCCACTTGAAAATCTCGTGAATGAGCTCGGTATCACGGACAAAGTGGTGTTCGAAGGCGCGCAAGATCCGTTTCCTTTTTACAAAGTCGCCGACCTCGTTCTCGTCACGTCGGAATACGAAGGATTCGGGATGGTCATCGTGGAAGCGCTTGCAGCGGGCTGTCCGGTCGTTTCCTACGATATAGGTCTTGCGCGTGAGGCAGGCGCCATCATCGCTGCGCCCGCGGATTTGCCGCGTGTCGCCACCGCCGTTTTATCCGAAGGGAAACGCGGCAAGCTGACGCTCAATTTCCCCAATGAAGCAGAATATCGCGAGTTGTGGTTCGCCGATATTTCACTTTCGGTCTCAGGGGTTGAAGCTCGCGCGGGAGAGAAAAAAAGCACCGGTGAGCGACCCACTGTGGGTTATGTGGGGCAGGGTTTCATCGGCAAGAATTATGCCGACGAGCTCGAAAGCCGCGATTTCAAAGTTGTCCGGTATTCGCTAGAAGAGCCGTACCGCAAAAATAAAGACAAGATAAAAGACTGCGACATCGTTTTCATCGCGGTACCGACACCGACCACTCCCGACGGTTTCAGCGACGCCATTGTGCGGCAGGCGGTCGGGCTCGTAGGCGAAGGCAAAGCCGCAGTCATCAAATCCACCATGCTCCCGGGCATGACGGAAAAGATACAAAAGGAATTCCCGAAACAAGTCGTGATGCATTCGCCTGAATTCTTGCGAGAGGCAACGGCCGCGTACGACGCCGCACATCCGGACCGCAA
>MFKY01000009.1:0-500 GCA_001781175.1 Candidatus Kaiserbacteria bacterium RIFCSPHIGHO2_01_FULL_55_37 | reverse complement strand
ATATCGTGGGTATTTGCACCGACACACCCCAGGTGCGCGCGCTCGGACAGAAAGTCATATCCATCCTTCCGCCCGCGCCATTTGAGCTCGTATGCTCCGCGGTGGAGGCGGAGTTCATCAAATACGCAGGCAACAATTGGCTCTACATCAAGGTCGTGTACATCAACATCCTCTACGATCTCGTCCGGAAACTGGGCGGTAATTACGAGCACGTGCGCGACGCATTCGCGGCCGACCCGCGTATGGGCCGCTCGCACCTCGATCCGATACATGCGAGCGGGCACGGCGGGCCTCCGGGGCGCGGTGCAGGCGGGCATTGTTTCATCAAAGATTTTGCGGCGTTCCGTGCGATGTATGAAAATGTATTTCCGGAAGACACTGCAGGCGTTGAAGCGCTGAAGGGGATGGAGCAGAAAAATGTGAAGCTTCTTCGCGACGCACACAAAGACCTTGATTTGCTTGAAGGTGTGTACGGCAAGAACTCTGAGATGAAATAGATA
>MFKY01000008.1 GCA_001781175.1 Candidatus Kaiserbacteria bacterium RIFCSPHIGHO2_01_FULL_55_37 | reverse complement strand
AAGGCAAACTCAATGACAAAGACTAAGTCGTAACAAGGCACGGGTAGCGGAAGCTGCTCGTGGAATCATTCAAAAAAGATCTGCCTATCTCCTCCGGGAGAGAAGCTCATCGTCGATTTCTGTGTCTCAGCTGAGCACAGAATGGGGAATAGCGTTGTACCCTCCAACTACGCTCGACAGACCGGAAAGACGGTCGATAGATGGACGGAACAAAAGAGTGTGCTCCCGATTTTCATGCCGAGGATTCGACCCAGTAGGTCATCCTGCTGGATGAGGCATAGAAAATCGCAGTCCCCTTGGGGGATAAATTGTTTTCTGTGTCAATTCTTTGCTACAATCCAAAAAACGCCGACTCTTTTTAGAGCACGGCGGTTTTTGTTATGCACGGCGCATGACCGCCGTCAGGCATTTGACCTTATAATGTATGGAACATGGCATATACGACCACACCACTTCCGTCTGCGGTGCGCGGCGAGGGAGATTTGTTGAACGGCTTGGTTGCGTCGTTCTCGACGCACGAAAGTACGGTATCGACGCTTCAATTTCTCAACACCGCACTGAACACAGCAATCGGACTGCTCATCACCGTCACGGTCGTCGTGTTCTTTGTGTACCTCGTGTGCTGGTATGTTTCCGGAAGGGATACGGACCAGGAGAAACAGGCGGTTCGCGGCGCGATGAGGACTTTTATAGCGCTCTTCCTCATGATCAACATATGGAGCGTCATGACGCTCCTGAATACTATGGTGGCGATGTCCGACATAACGGCTTGGGTGGTTTTCTGCACCGCTTTTTTCCTCTTGGGTTTCTGGTCGCTCTTCGGTGCGGGTGAACCGCTTGTCCGCTTGTTCGCGCACACACTCAACACCGGTCTCGATGCGACAACCTCACTCTTGAGCCGTCACGTAAAACGGTTCAAGCGGCTCTCTCCCGATACGGCCCGGCTATTCGCCCTTCTTTTCGTCGGGGCCCTAATCACAATTGTAGGTTTTTTTGCGACGGACAATCCGTCACCGGCGGAGCAGGGCGGTGCGCCGCCCCGTAAGGCGATAACGTATTCTAATCCATTGGTGTACGAGAAAGGCGACGCATCCCTCGAGAATAATCACTATGTGAACAAACGGTACGGCATCGAGATAACGTATCCGGACGGTTGGACCGTATCAGAGGCTACAACGAACGGCAGCCTCGTCTATGCGTACGACAAAGAACACGGCATATATTCGTTTCTTAATGCGGGAACCTATGCGGATCTTGCCGCGGGTTCACGACAGGAGTACCTCACAGCACTTTGGCGGGTAGAAAAGAACATTCATCTCAACTTTGCCTCAAGCAGTGTCGGCATCCTGTCTTCGGAGACGACCCCATATGCTGATGTAGGAGGGTCGACTTCAACCCTGTTGAGGTTTGCTTCATTTTGGAATCTGACCGACGGCACCATTGGCCCGGTCATCGATTCGTACGTGATGTTCGGTACGGGTCCCGTGTACTTCACGTTGCAGCTTGGTACCGCAAATGCGCAACTCGGATTTGATGTGCTGAACGACACATCCGCCGAGATCGTGAACTCGATACGAGTGTTGCCCGCTCGTCTGTAGGTTGTGTTTTTCGGTATTCTGCAAAGACTGCGGTATACTGCCTCGGCATGTCTTTTTCAATGCAAAAAGTATTTTTCTCTTGTTTCATAGTGGTGGTGACACTCTTGACCGGACTCTTAATGAAGAGTGGACAGACCCAGGCCGGTGGTCCTCCGAAGAAGCTGGATGCCGGGATTACGGAAGCCCGCCGGTATTGGGGCGGGAGAGTAAATGTCGTCGGAGCCGAGCAAGCATACGCTGAGTTCAAGGACAAGTATCGGGAAAACCCTCCCGTTGCACACATTATCGCGCATGTCGTCGGCGACCTCATGTACGAAAATGTCGGTTCAACGGCTCTCACTATTTGCGACGACGCGTTTAACTACGGGTGCTTTCACCAGGTAGTCAGTGACACAATGGTGGACGAAGGTTCTCCGGGCCTCGCACAGCTGGATGCGTTCTGCGGTCAGAAGTCGGATAAGGAAATGGACAATTGTTACCACGGTATCGGCCACGGCGTCCTGGGTTTTTTCGGTCCGAAGCATCTGACTGACGCACTCGACGGTTGCGCCACGCTGCGGCAGTCATCGAGCTGTGAGGCGGGCGCGTTCATGGAATATTACGTGCCGCTTATAATCGACGGAACCGACCGTTCGACGCAAGTCCGGCCCATGGATGCAAAGAAGCCGTACGCGCCATGCGATACGGCGCAGATTCAAGAGAGGTACAAGGATTCCTGCTACGTTGCGCTCCCGCACTGGTGGATGCAGCGTTCGCTCGAAGTGAAAGAAGTCGCTGTGCTCTGTCACGGACTTCCGGAAAGATCCGTCCGCTCTTGTGTTGAAGGTATCAGTGTGGATTTGCCCGGATCGGTGAACTTTGACAATGCGAAAGTAATCGCCGCTTGCGGGACGATCAGCGACCTGACGGACAGAAAGTATTGTCTGTCCGCTTCCGCACGGATGATAGAAGATTTCAAGAAAGATGCGTGCCCGATCTGGGCCTACCTCGGCGAGCACAGGAAGCAGTGCGGATAAGCGGAGGGTATTGCAGTACCCTCAGCCTAAAGTTTGCCGTACTTTTTGAGGATTGCCTCGATCTTCTCGACCACCTCCCGCAGAGTGAAGTTAGCTTTGATGAGGAATGCCTCAACGCCGAGCGCTGCGATTTCAGGGTCTTCCTGCACTTGTCCGTTCGAAAAGACGATTACCGGTACGTCTTTCAGTTTCGCGTCGGCACGCATTTGCTTCAGCACATTCATACCGCTGTTTACCGGCATTATGAAATCGAGCAGCACAAGATCGGGCGCATCTTGCTGCAGCGCCTTCCAACCCTGGTCGCCGTCGTATGCTGCGGATACTCTGTATCCTTCTTTTTGCAAACGGCCCACTGCAAGTGAGGAGAGGAAGGCGTCGTCTTCAATAACGAGAATATGGATGTTACTTCGTGCCGAGGCCACATCGCCGAGGACTGCATCCGGACGACCGCCGATAAATTTTATTACTTTGTCGAGAACTTCGTCCGGATCGAACTGGGCCTTCACAATGTAATCTTTCACTCCGAGGCCGAGGATCCTTTCGATCTCTACCGGTTGGCCGGAATTCGATATCACAACCACGGGAATCGTCCGCAGGTCCTTGTCTGCGGCCATCTCTTCGAGTACCTGGTACCCGTCTTTGACGGGCATCACGATATCGAGAAGTATCATGTCCGGTCGCGTCTCCCTCATGGCTGCGAGGCCTTTTTCCCCGTCGTGCGTCCACGTGGCGTCATACTCCGCCTCAACGAGCTTTTTCAACAGGATTTCGCCGAGTACGGGCTCGTCTTCTATCAATAGGATCTTCTTTTTTTGCATATGGATAGTTTAGATACCCGCTCTGTATATTCTCATGATTTTGGACTAATGGAAGACGTCCGGAGGGTGAAATAAAAGGTCGTACCGGCTCCTTCGGTACTCCTGAATGATAACGTACCTCCGTGCCTCTCCACAGTGCTTTTGGAAATGAATAATCCGAGGCCCGATCCGTCGGCGTGACGTTTTACGGCGTTGTCGGCGCGGAAGAACTTATTAAAGATGCTCGAACGCTGACTCTCCGGTATACCGATGCCGGAATCCTTGACCGCCACCTGTACCGTCCCGCGCTCGACTGTCGCGAGGACATGTACCGAGCCTCCACTCGGCGTATAGCGAAAGGCATTTTCAAACAGATTTTGCAGCACCCCCCGTATCTGCTCGGGGTCTACGGACACCAGAGGGAGGTGTGCCGGCGGCCGTTCAAATACGAATTCAACTTTGTGTTCTTTTGCCTGACTGTCGAAGTCGATCATCGTGCTCTCTATCAGGTCTTCGATGTGAATGGGGGTGAGCCTAAGTTGCATAGTGCCCGACTCGATACGAGTCACGACGAGCATTTCATTGATGAGTCCGATGATACGTTCGTTGTGCTCGAAGGCTTTAAGCAAGAGTCCTTTTTGCTCGGGTGTGAAGTTGTCGACGTTGTCGTCTATCAGGAGTCCGAGTGTCCACTTGATCGCAGAGAGCGGCGTACGCAGTTGGTGTGCGGCGACCCCGATAAAATTGGATTTCACTTTGTCGAGCTCGAGCAACTGTTCATTTTTCTTGATGAAATCCTGACCCTGTGCACTGAGCTGCTCGTTGAGCGTCGTCAGCCGCCAGTAGCTCCAAAGTGCGACGATGATCGCAAGGAGTCCGAGTATGAGAATAGCGACGGCAAGCCATGTAACGACCGAACTTTCTTTCAGGGCTTCGGACCGCGGTCGTTCGACGAAAAGACCCCAATTTGCGACGGGTATCGGTATCCCGACCGCAAAGATACGCACGCCTCGGTCGCCCACATACGAGTCTTCTGCAGCGAGTCCGTCCACCGCTACTTTCTGAACGATGGGGCGATTGAGGAGGTTGCGTCCTCCCGCCGCGCGGGAGATATCAGGACCCAGTATCTCAAGGCCTGCATGGTCCGTGATGTACACCCGCCACGTGCCGCTTCTCGGCAGGCCGACGATTTCCGTGAAGCGCTCCAAGTTGACGTCTACGATCAGTACCGAATGTATCCCGTGTGCCTGGACGATGGGAACCGTAACGACGGATGTCGGCTTAGCGTTTTCGTCTCTCGTGACGTCACCGAAACTCGAAGAACCGGCAAGTGCGAGATACACTCCGGACATTTTCGAATAGTCCCGCATGTCGTCTTGGCCGGTACGAAGGTCCGAACTCACTAATTCTGAGCCGTAGTGTTCGACGACGACGGCACGCGTGAATGACGGATTTCTTTGCAGGAGTCTTTCGACGATGACCTTCGAGCGGTCCGGCTCCGCTTGGATATCCTGCGCGGCATCCTGGACTTTCGCGAGGACGGCTTCTAGAGAAGTATTTATGTCGGAACTCGCATTTTCAGCGACCTGCATCGAAAGCTCCGAGGCTGACGAGTGCACGCTTTTCTGCGTTGGAAGCAGCCATAGAAGGTCGAGCAATACGAGCCAAGTTACAAAGAACAGGAAGATAAAGATGGTACGTCTTCGCGAGAGGAATCTAAGAAAAGCAAGTGTGTCCATGATATCCGTTGCGGACTTTTTACAGTGTCTTCTTCTCAATCACTATGTCCGCCTTCTTCAGAAACGACTCGCTGAACGTGACCCCGATTGCCCTTGCCGTGTCCTGATTGACGACGAGAATGAGTTTTTCAGGGACTTGCACCGGAATATTGCCCGGGTTCCCGCCCCGGAGGATCTTATTGGCAATATCGGCCGATTGGCGTCCGGAAACCGCGTAGTCAGGGCCGAGGCCGAAGAGGGCGCCCGACTCGACTTGCGAACGGCTGAACACGGAGAAGGGGATTTTCTCCCGGACCGCCTGTTTTATGTATATGTCTATGCTGCCCCAGACGAGAGAGTCTCCGCCCACTATCATGCCGTCAAAGTCCTTGCCGAGGATCTGCGTCGCGACGAGAGCGTTCTCAGCCTGGGTCTTCACGGGAAATAGCGTGAGTTCCATTCCGAGAGCCTGTGCCGTCGCCTTCGCTATCTCGACCGATTTGGTCGCCGCTACGTCTCCCGCTTCGCTCGCCGTATGGGGCATCGCGACACGCTTTATGGACGGGTCGAATTCTTTCAGAAGCTGCAGTCTTTGCGATGTGAGGTCCGTCGAGAGGCTCGCGACACCCGTTGTATGGCCGCTCGGATGGCTGATGGATTTCACGTCGGGAAGAAGAAGCGGGTCGCCGACGGACCCGAATACAATCGGGACGGGTTTCCCCGCATCCTTCGTAGCTTGAATAGCCGCTTCGGTTGCGGGTGTCGAGTAGGTGTGAATCAAGTCCGCCCCGTCACTGACGAACTTGCGCGCAGCGGCAAACAGCTGATTTTTATCCGAAATGAGTTGCACGTCGTAGGTTACGTTCTGGCCGCCGTGATACCCGAGCTCATCCATACGTTGCTGAAAGCCCGCCACTGCGGCGTCATAACCGGACCCTCGCACCAGGATGCCGATGCGGTAGGTCTTTGCGGGCGCCGCGCCTCTTCCCGATGAGAGATAGGCGATGCCGGCCAGTGCAATCGCGACAAGTACCGCTATCCCAAGAACCCAACGCCAATTCATGATTCGGAAGTATTGAGCCGGATAATACGCTCATTGTAACGGGTGCGGGACGTTGAGCTAGAAGGGAAGGGGGGACAACCTACGCGGTTCGACGAGACAAAAGAAAACCGCCCCGCAAATTGCGGGGCGGTTTTCTTTTGTGAGACTTTTTGTTGCTACTTGCGGCACGTGTAGTGCAGGTCGTAGTCCTTGCCTCCGAAGAATTTCTTCGCGAACTCCGCGACGACTTCCGGATTGTAGTACTTGCACGAGAACACGTCCAAGTACACGGCGTTCGTCTGATTCGCGAAGTGTGCCGAGATGAGCGATGTCTCGATGAGCTGCGTCATCGAATACCCCGCTACTCGTTCGTCTTCGCCGAAATTGACGACGACGCACTCACCGAACCGTTTCATCTCGATGAGATCGCACAGTTCGACTACGAACCTCTTAATCTCGTCCGCAGAGCGGATGGTCGCGGGATTGCATCCGTGGATGTCAATTCCCGAGTGTAAACCCCAAGCGTCGACGAGCTGATACTGACTTCGTATCGCTGCATCGGTGGATGTTGTTTTCATCTCTGATGTACACAATTAATTATTCTGACAATAGGGGTTCAATAATCCCGAACCCTTATGTGCCCCGCGAGCGGAAATGAATTACCTTTTCATTTCATACACGCAGCACTGACCTCAAAGAACTGATATCGCCATAATACACACTCAGTTCCAAATGTATATAGTTTTTGACGAAAGTGTGCATAACTTATTACAAACGACGTAGGGCGAGTGAAGCACAAGAACTGCGTTCTTGTGCTTCCGAGCCGAGGAGTTTGAAAAAGCCTGCGGCTTTTTACGCGACGGCCGTAAAATTTCAGCCGGGCCCGCGCGTGTCGCGGGCCCGGCAAGTCTCAGGGCAGGTCCTCTTCTTTCGGTTGCGGTCGCCCCCGTCCCTTCCGTGAGCGAGTTTTTGAACCCCCGCCTATTCCCAGCTGTTTACGCTGGTGGTTGTTGTGGGATTCACGCGGCCGCACAGGATCGCGACTTCCGAACTTAGCGGAGCTTCTCGGTTGTTTTTTCATGACCTCTACCTTCGTTTCCACTTACGAAAATGGCCGTACGCAACTCCACGCCGCACAGAAAGTAGCATACAAGGCCCGTTTTTGCTACTATCGCCCGTACGCGTCAGTAGTTCAGTGGTAGAACGCTGTCCTGATAAGACAGAGGTCGAAGGTCCGATTCCTTCCTGACGCACAATATTTGACACAAATTTTGTGCGTCAGAGAAGCGTGCCTGCGCACGCTTCGGGAAGGAAGCGGACGCCGGAGCGATATCGCGCAAGCTTGCGCGACAGTGAGGCGGTGCCCAGCCCGAGTCCGCCGACGGGCGGACGAGAGGCGAGGGAGATTCCTTCCTGATGCACACAACACATGACATTCGTGCGGCCGCAAAGGTATACTGCTCCTGTAAGGAGCGATTCTTAATGACGCACATGAAATCCCTGTTTCGTTTCGCCGTTTGGAGCAATATTTTTTATCTCGCACCGCTCCTTGCGGCGGTGAGTTTCGACCTGTGGGGTATCGCCGCGCTTCTCGCGGCACTCGTCGTTTTCAGCACGGCATTTCATTACTCGCATGAGGTATCGTACGTACTTGCGGACAAGCTCATCGCGTTCGCCGTCATCTTCGCGGACGTAGCAATGCTTGCACTCGGGGGTTTCAGCGTCTTCTATATCGCACTCGTCGGTGCCTTTCTCGCCCTCAGTCTCTACGTGCGGTATGTGCAGGAAAAAGGTAACCGCAAAGGTTTTTATCACGGCGTCTGGCATCTCTGCGCGGCCTTCGTGACGCTGCTCTGCATACTTTCATACGCGACCTGATGGCATTCGTGGAAGTGCTGAAAAAACGTATAATGGGCCGATGAATTACAAGGTCATCGGTGGTAAAAAGCTCTCAGGCACGGTCACGACCAATATCTCCAAGAACGCAACGGTGGCCCTACTTGCCGCATCACTTCTCAACCGCGGGACGACAACCATCAAACGTGTGCCGAAAATAGAAGAGGTGAATCGCCTTATCGAAGTATTGAAAAGTATCGGTGCCGAAGTCGAGTGGACCAACGGCGACGTCGTGGTGCGCCCGCCGAAGAAGCTCACGCCCGAGAAAATGGACAAGGTGGCTGCAGGGAAGACCCGGAGCACGGTTCTCTTCACGGCACCTCTCGCGCACCTATTCGAATCATTTGAGTTGCCGCTTCCCGGCGGATGCAATCTTGGCGGACGCACCATGATGCCGCACATACAAGCGCTCGGTGCTTTGGGAATCTCGATACTGAAAGGCTCTGAGGGCATGTACAAGGTTTCTTCAATAGAGAAGACGGCGGGTGAAGTGGCCATGTACGAGTCGAGCGATACGGGGACAGAAAGCGTCCTTATGGCGGCCGCGAAAATCCCGGGGAAAACGACCATAAAATATGCCAGCGCCAATTACATGGTGCAAGACCTCTGTGTCTTTCTCGAGCAGTGCGGCGTAAAGGTCGAAGGCATCGGCACCTCGACCTTGGTCGTGCATGGCGTCGATGACATCGATAGAGATGTGGTGGTCTACCCGAGCGAAGACCCGATAGAATCAATGTTCTTTATCTCGCTTGCGGCAACCACCAATTCCGAAATTACCATCAAACGCTGCCCGTTTGATTTTATCGAATTGGAACTCGTGACGCTCGGGCAGATGAGCCAGAAGTACGAATACGGACCCAAGTACACCGCCGACAACGGCCGGACGATACTGACGGACGTGACGATGTTTCCTTCCAAGCTCACCGCTCCGCCCGAGAAAATCGCTCCGCGTCCGTATCCCGGTATTAACATCGATAATCTTCCGTTTTTCGTGCCTGTCGCGACGCAGGCGCAGGGCCGCACGCTCATCCATGACTGGGTCTATGAAAACCGCGCTATTTACTATATGGAAATGAAAAAACTCGGCGCAGAAATGCTCCTCGCCGATCCGCACCGGGTATTTATAGACGGACCCACCAAGCTCCATCCTGCCGACATCGAGGCACCTCCCGCGCTCCGGCCCGCGACCATTATTTTGATAGGCATGCTTGCGGCGGAAGGGGAATCAATACTCCGCAATGTGTATCCGATAAATCGCGGTTACGAAAATCTCCACGAGCGTCTGCGGGAACTCGGCGCCTCTGTCGAGGCGGTGGAATAAGGCCGGGACTTTTTACTATGGTATTCTTGAAGAAATGAACAAAATTCCATTAAACAGATATACACGAATCTCAGTCATTCTTTTCGGCATCGGATTATTTTTGTACGCTAGCGTGGTTTTATGGGGTCAAATATGGGCACCGATCTTCGGACCTGATATAGGTGGAGCACAGCCACTATTTCTCGGCATCTTATCGGAAGGTCTTTTGGTAGACATAGTTTTTATCTTCATCTCATCAGTATTGGCTCTTGGGACAATGGACAGTACAAAAGAGAAAGGGAGGGTCTTAAGCTGGATTTTTGCTCTTTTGTTTGGCATTGGCACTATTTGGGTTGCGGGCCTTATATACGTGAGTTGGGCTTTGTCAGGGATGGTTACTTAAACGCTCCTTACTCGTACCGCTTTCGCCGCCGCCATCGCTTTTTTTGCGCGCCTCTTTGATGTCTTTGCCGACGGCAAGCGCGCCGATCATACGGTGGAGCATGCGTGAATGACGGTTGCATCAAACAAATTCCGACGGTAAGGTGTTTTCGGGTCGGGCGCTGGTGCCCGACAAGCTTGGGGAGTTGCTCTCATGGTTCAGGACATTAGTGCGTTGTACGAATCCGGTGCGCAAGTTGAGATGAAGGCGAGAATGCCATTGCACGACTCGGCGAGGGAGTACACCTTCCTCGGGCCGTTGAATGTCAACATCCCCGACATTCTGCTGCATAAGGACGTGCTCACTGAAAGCGGGATACTTGCTTTTCCGCCAGCGCGGTCCGTCTTGTCGTGCATGGTCGAAAAAACAGCGAGAGGGCCTCGCGCCACTAAGGTTCTTCGCTTTGTGCGGGAAGCTGCGGGGGTCGAGCCACCACCAAAGAAACCGTCGTTCGGGCCGGAAGTGATGACGCTCAAAGGTTACAGGCCCAGTCGTGGATTCGGGTTCTTTACGCGAGAGGATGGTACCGACGTCTTCGTCCATATCACGGTGCTCGAACGATGTGGCATCGCGTGTGAGGCGATGGTCGAGGGTGCTGAATTCAACGTGACATATGAGCCCAGCGTGGATGGTTTCCGGGCCACGAAAGTAGAACGATAACGGGCGCAGAAGTCATACGAACATAGGGGAGGGCACGTGGCCCTCCTTTTCTTTACCCGTTGACTACGCGAATCTTTTTCGCGGCAGTCGTTGCTTTTTTGCGGGCTTCTTTTACATCTTTGCCGACGGCAAGTGCGACGGCCATGCGGCGGTGGCCGGTGACTTCGGGCTTGCCAAAGATGCGGATGTGCGTGCCGGGGATTTTTAGTGCTTCGCCAACTCTCTCATAGGTCGGATTCTTCATATTGCCGTGCGCGAGAATTGCATATGAAGCGCCCGGGACGTAGGGGATGGAGGCTAGCCCTCCGAAGCCTCGGCGAAGGAGGGGAATCGGGAGGTCGAGGATGGCGCGCACGTGGAGCTCCATCTCACTCATCGTCTGCGAGACCATCGTGACCATACCCGTGTCGTGCGGGCGGGGCGAAAGCTCCGAGAACCAGACTTTGTCGCCTTTGACGAACAGTTCGACGCCGAAGATTCCGCGGCCTTTTGTGCCGCAGAGTTCGCCAACGACTTTCTTTGCAATATTCCGCGCTTTCTTCAGGGCGATTTTCGACATCGGTTGCGGCTGCCAGCTTTCCACGTAGTCGCCGTCCACTTGCCGGTGTCCGACGGGTGCGCAAAATGAAATGCCGCCTTTGTGCCGCACCGTAAGGAGCGTAATTTCGTAATCGAAATTTATTTTTCCCTCCACTATTACTTTGCCCGTCTTCCCGCGTCCGTCTTTCATCGCAAACTCCCATGCCTTCTTCAAATCTTGCGGTTTTTTAGCCATGGATTGGCCGTGTCCCGAAGATGACATGGTGGGCTTGATGAAGCACGGGAATCCGACTGCACGCGCTCCCGCCTCCAGCTCCTCGAGCGAGCCGGCGAAACGGTACGGCGAAGTCGGCAATTTCAAGGTCTCCGCGGCGAGCTGGCGGATGCCCTGCCTGTCCATCGTGAGGCGCACTGCGCGCGCGGTGGGGATGACCCTCCAACCCTCACGCTCGAGCTTCACGAGCTCATCCGTCGCGATTGCTTCTATCTCGGGGACGATAAAGTCCGGCTTCTCCTTTTGCACCACTTTTCTTATGGCCTTGCCGTCGCGCATATTGAATACGTAGCTCCGGTGCGCCACCTGCATCGCGGGAGCGTTCTCGTACCTGTCACAGGCGACGACTTCGCAGCCGAGCCGCATCGCCTCTATGACGACCTCCTTCCCAAGCTCGCCGCTTCCGAGGAACAGAATCTTCACTGCCGATGGCTTGAGTGGCGTGCCGAATTTCATATGAATTACCGTTTAAAGTAAACAATCAACAATACACCGATAATGGAAAGCGCAGCTCCGAGCATCTGGTAGATATTCAGTTTCTCATGCCAAAAGAGCAAACCGAAGGCAAGAGCGTATACGATGAGAAGCGGATAGAAAATCGAAGTGAATAACGACTGCGGTGCACCGAGCCCGTACGCCTTGATGATTCCAGCGTTCCCGAAACTGATGAGAAGGCCGATTCCGAGAGCAAGCCACAGAGCCCTTTGGTTGAGTGCGATACTTTTTTGCGGAGAGGTTATGAGATACATAAAAAGCATGACGAAAAAGCCTATTGCCGAGGCGTACGCGTTGATAAGGAAGGGAGATACTTCGGCCGGCAAGAGCTTGGAGATAGATTGGTAAATCACGAAGAGAAGCGGAACCCCGATGGCGAGTATTTGCCATGTCATGACGCCATACTAACACCGAGGGTATGGGTTACAATACAGCCCATGTCCCGCCCGAAACTCATCATTTTTGCATCGGGAAAGCGGTCGGGTGGCGGCGCCGGATTCGAGAATCTGGTACATGCGACCCGCCTGCGCCCAGGCTCCGGCGAGGCAAGCCTCGATGCCGACATTGTGGCGGCCGTTTCCAATCATGAGCGCGGCGGCATCCACGAGCGTGCAATGCAGCTCGACATACCCTTCATCTATTTTCCCGGCCCGTACGACGCGGAGCACTATGCTAGTGTTTTGCTTGCCCTCCGAAGCCTTGGCGAAGGAGGGCAAAAGACTGCAATAGCAGGGAGTGAACTCTGGGTTGCGCTTTCGGGGTGGCTCAAGCACGTGAGCGGACTCGACCCGGCAAAAACTTTCAATATCCATCCCGCACTCCTCTCACAACTCGACGGGCGCTTCGGCGGCAAGGGGATGTATGGGAGTCGTATTCACGAGGCCGTGAAGAAGGCGCTCGATGCGGGCGAGACAACCGAGACGGGATTCACGATGCACTTCGTGACGGAAGAGCACGACCGCGGCCCCGCATTTTTCGAGCAGCGCGTTCCCCTCAAGCAGGGAATGACTGCGGAAGAAATAGGGAAGGCGGTGAATGCCGCCGAGCACAAGTGGCAGCCGAAAATAACCAATATGGTCGTACAAGGACAGATACGATGGGACGGTAAGAATCCAGAGTCGCTCGTTATACCCAAAAGCTGACAAGAAGGTTCGGGATTGTTTTGATACCCGCCTTGCGGTACTATGGAACCATCCTTCGGGGTCAGGTGTAAGTCCTAATCGGCGGTAATCCTGCAAAGGCGAGCCCGCGAATCTTAACAAGATATGATCCGGTGAGATTCCGGAGCCGACCGTAAAGTCGGGATGAAAGAAGGATGGCCGCTCGCTGTGCGAGCGAGCTTTTACAACCCCGAAGAAGGGGTTTTATTTTTATGTTTACCGGCATCATCGAACAGCAGGGAATAGTACAGAAAAAGACGGCAGACAGTCTGCATGTTCAGACTGAAAGCACGTTCGTTAAAAAGCTTTCGCGCGGGGCGAGCGTTGCCGTGGACGGTACGTGCCTCACCGTGAGTGACATTCCCGCAAAAGATATTTTCGCGACCGACGTCATGTCGGAGACGTTGCGCAGGACGACGCTCGGAAGCCTGAAGCGGGGCAGTCCGGTCAATCTGGAGTTGCCGCTCAAAGCGGGCGGGCGCTTCGGAGGGCACATCGTGCAGGGGCACATAGACGGTACCGCGACGGTCGCGCGCGTCGGGCGCAACGGCAATAGCCGCATCGTCTCGTTCGCTGCTTCCGGGGAGCTTACGAAATACATGGTGAAGAAGGGCTCCGTTGCGGTCAATGGTATTTCTCTGACTTTGATTGAAGTGGGTGACAAGGGTTTTAGTGTCGGAATTATCCCGCATACGAAAAATTGCACGACGTTTGCACACGTCTCGGTCGGCGACACGGTCAATGTCGAAGTGGATATCGTGGCCAAGTACGTTCACAAATTTACCAGACCATCTTTTATACGACGCCATGAAAAATAAAAAAGATATCCGCATCGCGATT
>MFKY01000007.1 GCA_001781175.1 Candidatus Kaiserbacteria bacterium RIFCSPHIGHO2_01_FULL_55_37 | reverse complement strand
GTACGCGCGCCTTCAAGGTACTCGCCGTACCGCGCGGCATCGAGAAATGCGAGTTGCGTCACGAAGATGGGTGAGAGCCCCGCGGCGCCGGCGACGATAAGTATGGGGAGCACGAAGCGCGTGCCGAAGACGGCCACGGGAATACCCCAGACGAGAAACCGCTGCTGCCACACCGTACTCATACGCGAGAGGACTTTTGCATTTACGACCGCATTGTCGAACGAGAGTGTTGTTTCCAAAATAGCCAAGAGCAAGAGCAGGAAAAGCGCCGGGAAGCCCCCCCATACAAAGGCCGCGATGCAGACCGCGAGTGCGAGGAGAGCCGGGAAAATAAAGACGCGCATACCCGGCTAGTACAATTTCGAATAATTCCCGCCGCAGGTCAAACTGCGAACGCTTTGTAAGATAGTTGAAGTGATTTTTCTCGCCATACGCTGATGGATGTTCATACCGAGGCAATTCGAAATTGTCCTGCCGGGCACACGGATGCGGCTATCCTAGCACGGAAACAAAAGCGCCGACTATTCCGACCGCGAGAGCCAGACGAGTCCGAGTATTTGTGCGGCAACGAGGATCGCAAGGCCCGCAAGCCCGTCCCCGCCGAGAACCGAGAAATTTTGATTGAGCGTCCAGCGCACATAGACTTCGAAGACCGTGATTCCGGCAACGCCGAGAAAAGTGAGTATCGTTGCCCCCACACAGAACCACCGTACTGCTGTGAGGAACCGTTTTGACATGACTGAAGAGTAGCACGTGTTTGTTGCAAGGTCATACGCTTTAACGTATTATGACCGCATTAGTAAATAGTCGTGGCGTGCGGATGTTCTTCGTGTAGCTGTTCGCTGAAACCCCACAGTAGAGTCCTCAATTTTTGATTATATTGCCTGAGAAGTCGGGTACCATAATCAGGAATTGAGCTGTCTACCGGGATAAGCCGGACTCACTACGGGGCAGGTCCGGACGTCACCAAAAAGACAATGAAGAAAAAGGAGTACTCCCTCGAAGTCGGGGGAAAGACGATGTCCGCCGAGTTCAACGACTGGGCGGACCAGGCAAACGGTTCGGTATTATTCCGCTACGGCAACAGTGCGGTCCTCGCGACCGCCGTCATGGGCCGGGAGTCGGATAAGGATTACTTCCCGCTCTCCGTCGAATACGAGGAGAAGTTTTATGCGGCCGGCGCCATCTTGGGCTCGCGATTCATGCGCCGTGAAGGACGCCCATCGGACGAGGCGGTGCTTTCGGGCCGTATCGTAGACCGCACCATCCGCCCGCTCTTCCCGAAGGGAATGAAACGCGAAGTGCAGGTCATTATCTCTGTCATCTCGCTGGAGGACTACGATGCCGACATCCTCGCGGTAAATGCCGCATCGCTCGCACTTGCCACATCAGACATCCCGTTCAAGGGACCGGTCTCCTCGGTACGCATCGGCATTGAGGACGGCAACGATGAGCTCATCGTCAATCCGACATACGGGCAACGCAGTGAAGAATTGCCGCCGAAAGCCCGTATGGACCTCACGGTTTCCGGCAAAGACGACCTCGTCAACATGATAGAGGTCAACGCACGCGAGGTAGCAGAGTCCGTGCTCGACAAGGCGCTCGCGAAGGCAAGCGAGGAGATAGAGAAAATCCAAGCCTGGCAAAAAAAGATAATCGCCGAGCAGGGCAAGACCAAGAAAGAATTTACCGCTCCCGACATAACGCCCGAAATCAAAACGGCATTCGCGGAAATAATCGAGCCGAAATTGCAGGCGCTGAACGGCATCATGTCCAAGGAATCATTCGGCGAAATGAAAGTCGAATGGGCTACCCAGGCTGCTGCGAAATTCCCCGACGCGAAACCGCAACTGCTCGACGGCTACCTTGAGCTCCGTGTCGACGAATACGTGCACGACCTCGCCATCAAAGAAAATAAGCGTGTCGACGGCCGGGCACTCGACGAAATCCGCGCGCTCAGCGCACAGGCGGGCGGCATTTCTCCCATCATTCACGGCACCGGTCTCTTCTTCCGCGGACAGACGCACGTTCTCGCCGCACTTACCCTCGGCGGCCCCGGCGACGCGCAGCTCCTGGACACCATCGAATTCCAGGACACGAAGAAGACGTTCATGCTTCATTACAACTTCCCGCCGTTTTCCGTCGGCGAGACGGGGCGCGTAGGCGGATTCAACCGTCGCATGACGGGGCACGGAGCGCTCGCGGAGAAATCTTTGCGAGCCGTCCTGCCTACGAAAGACGTCTTCCCTTACACCATCCGCATCGTCTCAGAGTGTCTCGCATCCAACGGCTCGACTTCGATGGCAACCGTCTGCGCGGGCTCGATTGCGCTCATGGATGCGGGGGTTCCCATCACGCGCCCGGTCGCAGGCATCGCGATGGGGCTCATGTCGGATGCAAAAGCGGGTGTCTATAAGGTACTTACCGATATTCAAGGGCCGGAAGACCACCACGGCGATATGGACTTCAAGGTCGCAGGCACATCCGAAGGAGTGACCGGAGTACAGATGGACGTAAAAGTAGAGGGAGTGCCACTCAATGTGCTCACTGAAGCTTTCGCTCAGGCAAAGAAGGCACGCCTGCAAATTCTTGACGTCATCACGAAAGAGATAGCCGCCCCGCGCACCGACATCAGCCCACGCGCACCGAAGATACTCACAATTGTCGTGAAGAAAGACCAGATAGGTCTCGTCATCGGCCCCGGAGGCAAAATGATTAACGGCATCCGTGAACGCACCCTCGCAGACGACATCACCATCGAAGAAGACGGAACGATATTCATCACAGGGAAAGCCGGCGCCGCAGAAGCGGCCCTCAAAGAGATAGCAGACCTCACACGCGAATACATGGTCGGTGACAGACTCGAAGGCCCCGTCGTCCGCCTCATGGACTTCGGTGCATTCGTGAAACTAGGGGCCACCGCTGACGGACTTGTGCATGTCTCAGAGGTGGCACCGTTCCGTATCGGCAAAATATCCGACGCGGTCCAGATAGGAGACATCGTCCCGGTCGTTATCAAAGAAATTGACGATAAAGGGCGCTATAATCTCTCTATCAAAGCAGCCGATCCGGAGTGGGCCTCGCGCAAGGGGCTCAAGCCGGACCAGGGCGGTGATTATGGACGACAAAACAACAACGAACGGCCAAAGCGCAGAATCTAACATGGTTGACCCCGTTAGAGGCGTTGCCTCTAACGGGGCGAGAGAAGCGAAAGGCCCCGGCGGAATTTCTAACAACGGCACCACGCCGGGCGCTGAACCCACACCCAAGAGAACTGCAACACCCGAGCCTGAGGTACATATCCTCGAAGAGCGCGTAACGCATGTGGCCGACAAGCCCGTGCCGGCACCCGCGGCGTCCGCTCCGGCAAAACAGGAAGTACCTGCGGCACCTATCAAGCCTCCGGTCGTGCCTGCACCGGCCCCAATCACGCCTGCTCCTGCGCCCACGATGGATGCGCTGCACGGACAGTCGAAACCACCGGTAAAACAACAGGCGCCCGTCATGCCGAAGGAAAACTTGGCCGGACCTTCTGTCGGCAACGATATCGCAAAAATCCTCGAATCGGTGAAGTTGCCGGAACGTCGTCCTGTGGCTCAGGCGGGAGCGTCTGCGGCGGATACGGTGAAGGCCGGTGCCGACGCGCCACCCGCCCCAAAACCCGTGAGCGCCGGTGAAGTTCCTCCCGCGGTGGAGCCGAAAAAAGCCGGAGACGGCCCGGGCAGCGTCAGTGCCGTCCATACACTTAAGCAAGATCTGCAGTCTGTCGTGCGAGACAGCAAAATGTCACTCGTACGGGCGGCCTCTCTCGAGGAAGACCGCAGGGCCCGTAAAGAAGCCGCTCAGCAAGAAACTCCGGGGACAAAACAGAGGTCGAGGCGGACGATGGGCATCATATTCGCGGTATGTGTCCTGGTCGCTCTCGGAGTCGCCGCACTTTTCGGTGTCTCGTATGTAATGAACCAACAACAAAACCCGCAGCAAGTTGATGCGGGGTCTTCAATCCTATTCGCGGAACAAAGTGTCCCGCTTCCTCTCGGCGCCAAAGCCTCCGGCGATCTCAAACGGACGCTTGAAGCCGCGCGCACGGTCTCGCAAAGGACGCTCGGCTCCATCATCCGTATCGTCCCCGTCGTCGTGACGACGGTCGAAGACGGAACGACGCAAACCCGCCCGGCAACATTCCAAGAATTCATGCTCGCTATGGGCGCACACCCGCCGGACGACCTTTTGCGCGCACTCGGCGACGACTTCTTTCTCGGCGTACACGCGGTGGATGAGAACGCGCCGCTTATCGTCGTACCCGTCACCGCGTATGACCACGCGTTCTCGGCGATGCTCCGGTGGGAGGACGACATAAGTACCGACCTCGCGCCGTTCTTTACCGGGGTACCGGTCCTCACGACTGACGCGGATGGGTTGCCTGGCAAGCGCACGTACGCGGACCTTGTGATGCGCAATTACGACACCCGCGTGCTTCGGGACGACTCGGGAACCATCCAGCTGTACTACTCTTTTCCGACATCGAATATTCTCGTCATAGCCGAGAGCCCGTATTCTTTCCCTGAAATATTGAGTCGTTTGCAGGCAAGCCGAAAACTCTAGCGCGGCACAGGGGCACTTTGGTATACTCTGGAGCATGAAACACATCACCGAGGAGCAATTAGAAGAATTGCGGGGCGCTTTGGGCGCGGAGCGCGATGCTGTCGAGGAAGAGTTGGCGACGTATGGCCGCGTGCAGAGTGATTCCGGAGACTGGCAGGGGAGCGCCGAAGGCGGGGGCATCGAGCCGGATCCAAACGATGCTGCGGACCAGATAGAAGAACTGGTCGTCAACGTGCCGCTCGTGGAAGAGCTCGAGAAACGCCACAAGGACATCGTGGGTGCGCTCGAAAAGATGGAGGAGGGTACCTACGGTGTCTGCGAGGCCGGCGAAGAAGAAATTCCGTTTGACAGGCTCGAAGCAAACCCCGCCGCGCGCACGTGCGTTTCCCACGCATAGAGATTCTACTCGCTACTTATCCGCCACATCGCTTCGAAAAGCGCCCGATATCCGTGCGCGATTTCTTCGCTTTCTATTTTGACAGTGAAATATTCCTTTTTCACTGACGTTATGAGCACCGTGTTTCCGAAAATGCCGATGTCCACTTGGAAGGGCAGGAACTCTTTTGGAATAAAACGAACCTGACGATACGGACCACGTACTTCTTCCGCATATTTCCGAGTGCGCTCGCTATCGTCGTCGAGTTCTCGAATTTTAAATTCAGGCGAGAGCGAAACGTAACCGACTTTTGCGAATGTGCGGGGAAATACTTCTTGCGAAAGTGATATATCGCCCATGTAGAGGACTTCTCCTTTCGTAACGAACGAATCATCATAGGCTTTATCAAGCGCATCCTTTCCCTCGTAGACAACAACGCGCGGCCGTTGCTCCGCATTACCCATCATTGATTCGAGTTGCGGCACGGCTGCCTGTAATTCCTTCAAACGAATCTCTGCTTCCGTAACAAGCTTCTTTGGATGCTGCGCGGCAAACAACATCTTCTTTCCCCGAATCGTTCGGGAGACAAATCCTTTCCCCTCAAGTGACTTCAGCACTGCATATGTCGTTGGACGCTTGAGTCCCGCCTTTTTCGTCACCCGGGTCACCGGCACTTCGCCAAGCTCAAGAAGTGCCTTGTAGACGAGTATTTCCTTCTCTTTGAGGTCCAACCCCGCGAGGGCATTGTTCGGGTTCATCCACGAAATATAGCTAAAATATACCTATTGTCAATAACTCCTGACAACTTTATACATTTACATGTAGGAATCCTGCAAGATTCATGGCTGAAAATGTCAAAAACTATTGACTTATGGCCATAGGAGTGTGACTATTTTGGCTGCCTGTTCGTGCAAGTGTCGTGCGACGTGCAGCCAATCAACCAACCGATGGAGGATAGCAATGTCTGGGAAGTGGAGCGTCGTGAGGTGAGAACCTTCTCGCATCAGTCGGCATCTTGGAGGTTCTTTGTTCCCGAGGGTTGTGGGAAGGTGGTCTCGACCATCGAAATCGGGATTGAACTTTTCAGGCTTAAGCGTCACATAGAGGTGGTTAATCAACCCACGCCCGAAGATCTGCGGTCGGCGAAGAAACTTGAAGACAATTACAAAGCAGCTCTCGCTACTTTGAAGTGAATGAAGGTGTTCAAAGTGGAGATCCTGTCGGCGCGTGTAACGCGCCGACATAATTCAAAGGAAAACAACAGATGAAAAAGATAGTGGTGTGCCTTCTGAGTGGAGGTGTTGATTCAACTGTGGCAGCCGTGCTGAAGGCCAAGGAGCCTACCACCTTAGTCGCTCTGCTTTCCGTTTATTACGGGCAAGGTGCCGAACAATCGGAAAAGCGACAGTCCGCGGTGGTGGCAGACTGGTTGTACCATCACTTCGACAGCGTTATCGAACACTTTTATCTACGGATAGACGGGACAATTCGATGGACAAGACGGCAACGTTCCGCAAGATTCAAAGATCCAACGGGGGAAGAAATTCTTCTACGCGGATTCGTCGGCTGGCGGCATCCGGAAGGAGGGTGGTCCCAAGCTGGCTATCCGTCGACTCGTGACGAAGTGTTCGCCCTGATGGCTGCCGCAGGAGTGGAAGCGCGCCTGCATGATATTCCTGACACGACTGAAGGAGAGATCGTCCTTGCAACAACGGGAGAGGATCTCTTCAACTTCGAGGACATTGAGGCGAGTACGTACACTGTACACCTCAACGAGGTGTTGGCTCGCAAGATGATGCCTCGACGGGGAAAGCCGATGCGTATCGTGTTACCGCTTATCGAGATGACCAAGGCGGAAGTAATACGAACGGGCGTTGAGATCGGAGCGCCGCTTGAATTGACCTGGTCTTGCTACTTCGGAGAACCGGGCAGACCTTGCGGACAATGTGATCAATGCAAATGGCGACGAGAAGCATTCCAGGCTGCCGGAGTTCAAGACCCGGCTTCAACAGTGTGAAGCTCCAAATACTGGCGGCGTTGTAACGCGCCGCCATTTCTTTGTTAGAATGTCGCGATGGGTGAGAAACAAAAAATAGCTTCCGGGTTTGCGCGCGTATTCGGCGCGCAGCCGATGCTGCCGAAAGGTGCGGTGGTCTCGGTCGAATGCGATATCGCAAAAGGTCTCCACGCGTTCACAATCGTCGGCTTGCCCGACAAATCCGTGGAGGAGGCGAAGGACCGCCTCGCTTCGGCAATAAAAAATAGTGACCTGGAGTCGCCCAAGAAGACCAACAAGAAGATCGTTATCTCGCTCGCGCCCGCCGCACTCAAAAAAGAGGGCGCGGCATTCGATTTGCCGCTTGCACTCTCGTATCTGCTCGCGTCTGAACAAGCGGCGTTCGACCCGAGCGGAAAATTATTCGCCGGAGAACTTTCGCTCGACGGGACACTTTCCCCGGTACTCGGATGTCTCGCCATCGCAGTCGCTGCCCGTGATGCGGGGTTCACCGACCTCTACGTACCCTTGGAAAATGCGGACGAGGCGTCGCTCATTTCCGAACTGCGTATTCATCCCGTCGCGTCGCTGACGGATGCTCTTGAACAATTGACAAAGCCCGGGGCAAAAAAATCCGCGATTCATCGCACGCGACCCGCGCACGAGCACGACGACACGGCACTCGATGAGATACGCGGCCAGGCAAGCGCAAAGCGCGGACTCATCATCGCCGCAGCGGGCGGGCACAACATCGCTCTCTATGGCCCGCCGGGGACGGGCAAGACCCTGCTCGCTCGTGCGACCGTCTCGATTCTTCCCAACCTCTCCGAAGAAGAAATGATTGAAGTGACGACCATCCACTCGCTCTCAGGCACGCTGAACGGTCACGCGATATCCCGGCCGCCGTTCCGCTCACCGCATCACACCTCTTCGTACGCCGCGCTCATCGGCGGCGGCTCATCGGGGATACGGCCCGGTGAAGCGACGCTCGCACACCGCGGCGTACTTTTTGCCGATGAATTCCCCGAGTTCCACCGCGATGTCATCAACGCGCTGCGCGAGCCGCTCGAAGACCGTGTGATATCCATCGCGCGCTCGAAAGGCTCGGCGGTATTTCCCGCGAATTTCATGCTCATCGCCGCTCTCAATCCTTGCCCTTGTGGATTTTGGGGCACGCAACGCTGTAGCTGCATGCCGCACCTTGTGGAGAAATACCGGAGAAAAATCTCCGGCCCCGTCGCCGACCGCATTGACATGTGGGTCTCGGTAGGTGAGATGGCGCCCGAGACGCTTTCGACGCAAACAAAACGGAGCTCGGGAGAAACAAAGCGCGCGCGCGAAACTGTCGCCGCGGCCCGCGCGCGGCAACGTGCTCGATTCAAGGGAGTAAAAGATACTTCCACCAACGCAGACATGGGCCCGAAAGAAATCGAATCGCTTGCGGAGCTTACGCCGAAAGCCGAAGAAACTTTGCAGGGTGCCGCACGCAGTATGAAGCTTTCCCCACGCGGCTATCACCGCACCATCAAACTAGCGCGCACGATAGCCGACCTCGCCGCATCCGAGACAATCGAGCCGTCCCATATGCTCGAGGCCTTGCAATATCGTGCGCGAGAGTTGTGAACCGTCTCATATGCTCCCTGTTTGTCTAAGAGCGAAGCGATTAGCTACAAACAGCAGTCCCCTTGGGGGATTAGAAGCTCTCCAGTACAGAGCGCGAGAGCTATAGTAACCGGTGGTTCTCGTGTTACCTCCGACAAAATCCGGAATAACAGTTTCACAACAACACCAAACAAAAACGCCCGCAAGGGCGTTTTTGTTTGGTGGGACAGAGGAGGATTACTTATCCTTCTTTCCAAAACCGAGGTGAAGACCACCGAGGAAATTCAGCCCGGCACGGAGACCGTGCCGCCCTTCGCCCTTGCCGTTCCGATCGTCGTCACTGCCACTGTCGTTACCTTTTTGACCGTTATTGGTCTGAACGATAATTCTTGCCGCGGTGATGACCGAGCCGTCGGCACTTAGTGTACCGGCGACGTTGACCTTTGCACCCGCGGTGAGCGAGGCGAGAGTGGTCGTCCCACCCTTAACGGCTATCGTCGTAGAGGCGTTGGTCTGCACCGTTACCGTGCGTCCGTCGTGCGTGAGCGTGAAGGTACCGTTCGCGGTATTGACGTTCGAAACGGTTCCTTCGGCGATCTTGCGCAAGGGGAAGCTCGTGAGGTCGCGGACTTTAGTCGCCGCAACCGTGAGCACGTTGCCCGCGCTGCTTGCGAGTGAGCCCGTGAAGCTTACCTTATCGCCGACTTTGACGTCGGTCGTTGTGGCGTTCTTCGAGCCGTTCGCGGCTATCGAGGTCGACGCCGAGACATTGACTACCCAGTTGAGGACGACGTTGCCGAAATGAGTCACGGCGTTTACGACGTTGTTGGACACCGCGGTTACGTCCGCGCCGATGACGCGCACGATGCCGCTGGGACTGATAACGACGCCGGATGAGGCGTTTGCGTTCAGTGTGTCAGCCGAAGCAATAAGAGGCGCAACCATCAGAAGTGATGTGAGCGCCGCAGAACCGAGAACTGTTTGAATGCGATTCATAGATGTAATTTTTTTATTCTTGTAATTAACCGAGGGACTAACCCCTCGTACGGGTGGTGACGGCGGAGCAGACGGGAGCTTACAGAGGGCTCGCAGCAGAACAGCCCCGGCTTTGGCGTCAGGGCTGTTCAGGAGAGCGACAAGTTCATCGTTTAGGGGTTTGTCCTGAACGAGTGATCGATGCCCCACTGGAGGTTGCCGTTCCCGTCTACCGACTCAAGTACGTAGTAGTAGATCGTGTTCGGCATGAGCCCGATGAGCGTCACATCAGACGAGAAGTCGAACGTTGGATCCGCGAAGCTGGACAACGAGGCAAACGCATCGTACGTGAGCGCCGGCCGGTATGTCGCGTAGAGTACGCGGCTACGCGCAGGCTCGTTCGTCGTCCAATGGACCGTGGCCGCGTTCGAGGCGACCGTCACCGCCGGAGTACTGAGGATCGGGGCGTTAACGTCGAAAGACGGGACTACCCCGCCCCCTACAGTTCCTCCGCCTTGGGACTGGATTTTTGCCAGTGTCAGAGGCCCGACACGTCCGTACCCCGTGCTTGCGGGGTCACCGGAACAGACGATGCCGTTCTTACACTGGTACCGCTCCACCGCAGCCATTGTGAGCGCGCCGTAATAACCGGTCACGAGCCCCTCAGGGTAGACCGTGCTATCCGCGGCGAGGAACGTCTGCAAGGCAGACACCTGCGCACCAGAATCACCGGGACTCATTTGTATCACGATAGCCGTTGTTTGTGCGTTCACGAACGCGAAAGCGGAGAGGACGAACACAAAGAGCGTGCAGACCCAGCCGATCGCGAGAACGTTCACCTTGTAAGTTGTTTTCATAGGTGTATGTTGAGCTAATCAAGATTTGTAATATCGACCAACCTTAATGAAGACGTTGCGGGTGAGGAGCAATTACACTACACGCTGCGTAATGTCCGCACCGGCGGGTACGTTATGCGCAGTACGTGATTAGCTTGTGCGATAACGACAGCCTTCTTCGGCATACGCACATCGTATACATGTACGCTGTCACCTACGACCGCGTTGAACGCGCGCCACTCACGCGCCCCCTTCTCGTTCGCGGCATCAAAGAGCATCAACTGCCGCCGGCGCTCTAACTGATGCATTCTCGGGATAAGAAATTCACTGATGTGTTTCATACTTTATGTGCAGGGTTTGTTATGACCGCTGCTGGTGTTCATGACGTTGGTTCGTGCATCAAGTTACGGGACGCGGCGCGCGTGTAATCGGAAGCGGGATTATGCGTCAGAATCTATGCGCTCATGAAAATCTCACCCTCCTACGGGCACAATGTTTCGGGTACCACCCTTCCGTTTATACACGTAACACATACGAGCACTATGAAAATACTGCTTATAGAAGACGAAGAAAAACTCGCGCAAGCGCTGAAGCGCGGACTCGAGTTCGGCGGTTACACTGTGGATATCGTTCCCGATGGAAAGAAAGGGCTCACTCGCGCGTCACTTCATCGCGATGACTACGACGTTGTTATTCTCGATCTGATGCTGCCTTCGATGGACGGCCACGAAATATGCCGGCAAATGCGGGCCGCAGATGTTACCCTCCCGATCCTCATCCTCACGGCACGGGCCGAGACGGACACCAAAGTAGACCTTCTGCTCTCCGGGGCGGATGATTACCTCGTCAAGCCATTCTCCTTCGCGGAACTGTCCGCACGTCTACAGGCATTGCTGCGCCGGCCGTCCCAGAACCTCCCCGAAAAGCTGACCGCCGGTGACGTTGAGCTCGACCCGAGTACGCGTGAAGTCAGACGCGGAGACACGAAACTTCCCCTCACACTCAAGGAGTTCAGTCTGCTTGAGTATTTCATGCGTCACCCGAATCAGGTCGTAAACCGGGAGGACCTCCTTAATCACTTATGGGATTTTAACTATGTCGGCTTTAGCAATGTGGTTGATGTCCATGTCAAAAACCTTCGACGAAAACTTGGCGGTGCTTCGGACGAAGGGCTACTGGAAACGGTTCGCGGCGTTGGTTACCGACTCCACGCATAAATACCGGTACGACCCGTTTTTCCGCAGTGAGGTGAATATTGTTCTATTGCAATTCGCATTTGCCGTGTTTTTGCTGGTCGTTGTCGGTACCGTCGCCAACCAACTCTACCAGGATGCATCGCATGCGGTCACGAAAGGAATAAGTACGGCGCTCACCCCGCACACAACACCGTCTGTCGTAGGGGACTCTGTCGTCGAGGATTTGAGCTCAATGCGCTCCCGGACCGTTCTCATCGCGGCGGGGGCCATCATCGTGATCACCGCGGCGTTCACTTACGTCATTGCCCGCATTGCCCTCTCGCCGACGCGCAACGCGCTCCAGTCACAAAAACAATTCATCGGCAATATTGCGCACGAACTGCGCACGCCGCTTGCGGTCAGCAAGACGAATCTCGAAGTCGCGCTTATGGCGCCCTCTCTTGAGGCCTCTTTGCAGCACTCTCTCGTAAGCACCGTCGAAGAACTCGACCGCGCATCGGAGATCATCAACAATCTTCTCTCGCTCTCTGCGTCCATCCGGCCTGAGCGCATCGAGTTTGCGCATGTTGATCTTGGCACGGTCGTAAACAATGTTATGCGAAAACTCCGGGATCTGGCCGGGTCGAGACGTCTGGAGCTTGAGGCTCGTATGAGCGAGCGCAGAATGGTGTGGGGCAATACGACCGCGATCGAGCAGATTGTGATGAATGTCGTCAAAAACGCCATCTCCTACACCTCTGACCATGGTCGTATCCTCGTAACAGTAGAGCCTGTCCATCCTGATTTTATGGAATTTACAGTGCAGGATTCAGGCAGGGGCATCGCACGTAGGGACCTGTTCCGTATCTTCGAGCCATTTTACCGGGCCGATCCTTCGCGCAAGCGCAACGATGGGGGGAGTGGGCTCGGTCTTACGATCGTCTCGGAGCTCGTGAAATTACACAACGGGAAAATCTCCGTGCGAAGCGCGGAGGGACGCGGCACGACGGTCACGGTCCTCCTTCCGGCAGGCAAAAAAGAAGTCGGCATACCGTACGATTCCAAAAAAGGGGACGACACCGCAAGCGAGATAGCGGTTGATTTTTCACACAATGGCAGGATCGGTTGAACTTCATGTTGCATTCACGACACATTTTGTATCCTTACGACCAGCAGATCTTTTCTCTTAAGAGAATCATTGAAATCCGTATGCGGGATATGTTTGCCGAAAGACTCGATATCATCTCGGGGATGTGCAAAAGACGCATCATGTAAGCCGGAGGCCGTGCAGTACCCAAGGGTGCGTGCGGCCTCCGGCGTATACGGAGATCGAGACTCGTGTGTATGTTTTCTACGCCCTAATACGTCTCAGTTTATTATGGAACTATCAGACCCTGTCGTTGCATACCGTTCGGAGCGAGTGGTACTGTCTTTTTTGGACTTTGCTATCGTGGCAGTTGAGCTCCTGCTCGGTTTGCGGGTCATTCTCCGTTTCCTCGGCGCAAACCCGGCGACCGGATTTGTTTCCTGGCTGTACTCCATAACAGAACAACTTCTCTCGCCGTTCGCGGCGGCGTTTCCCGCAGCCGTATATGACGGCATGTACGTGGTGGAGTTTTCCGCGATTTCTGCAATGATTATCTACGCGTGTATAGGCTGGTTTATTATGAAAATCTTTATGTTCTTTGTCTCTTTTGTTGCACGGCCTAAAAGGCGGGTATTTATTACGTAACGACGGGGCTGTAAGACCTGGCAAGTAATCCCGTCTACGGTATCGTGACTCCAGAGGGCCTCCGGGCCGTAGGCCCCAAGGAAACAGACATTAGAAGCCTAACCGTGTCGTTATGAAATACCTAGGAACTATTGCGCTCAGTCTCGTATTGATGTCTTCGGCGAACGTCGCGCACGCACTTGACGTTACGAACGACAATACTATTACGATAGGCGCGAACGTCTACGGGAACGCGGACGCAACCACCTCGGCGGACGTTTCCCGCGGAACATCAGGGAACGATTCGACGCGTTCTGAAAATTCAGCGAACAGTGGTGCAGATGTTTCTGGAAATGTCTCAACGGATGTAAACGTCGGTATTGGTTCGGTGATACACATCACCCGTGCTGATGTTGATGCGGGGAACACAGAGGCGACGGTTTCCTCACCCGGCTCGGTGCAGTCGAGCAGTGACCTCTCCGCGTATACTTCAGGACTCCTGAAGGCTGATGCCGACATGGGTGACGCTAAGCTCTCCGGCACTGCTGTTTCTCTCGCGTACAAACAGCGGGTGAAGCTCTTCGGCTTTATCCCCATCTTCGTGCAGGCAACCGCGACGGTGAACGCCGACGGAGAAACCACGGTGCGCTATCCGTGGTACGCAATCTTCGCAACCACCGACTCCGTATCATTGCAGTCCGACGTGAAGACGGCAACGGCAGAGACCGTATCGGGAAACGCAGGCGCAAGCGCTGTGCTTTCGGCGGCGGCACAGGCGCGCCTCCTTGCCCAGATCCATGACGCGGTGAAAACCCGCTTACAGACCTCGCTCGCGGCGGAAGCTGCAGCAGGCGCCTCGGCGCAGTAAGTACCCGTTCCTTTGGACAAGCACGGCCATGTTTAACGTGGCCGTGCTTTGCCGTGGAAACAGAAGGGGCTATATTGTGAGATACTCCCATCGGACATTCGGGTAAGTATTTGGCGGCCCGTCCGTCTGAATGGGTAGGATACACAATGGATTCGCGCGAAGAAAAAGCATTTCTCGAAGCTTTTGAAGCCTACTCTGATGCGCTTTATCGCCATGCTTATTTCAGGCTCAGCGATAAGGAGCGGGCGTACGACCTCGCACAAGACACATTCCTGAAAGCCTGGGATTATGTCGCGGGCGGCGGTACCGTCAAGCAGTACAAAAGTTTTCTCTACCATATCCTGCACAACCTCGTCATCGACGAATACCGCAGGAAGAAATCCGGCTCTCTTGATGCGCTTCTGGAAAACGAGGCCGCCGCTCCGGCAATCGAAGAGATGCTGTCGGAGGGTAGTGTTCGCGAGACCGAGGAGGCTTATGATGAGGTGGCTCTCGTCGAAACGATTCGCTCGCGTATTCCCGAACTGCCCGATGACTATCGTGTCGCTCTCACGCTCCGCTTTATCGACGGGCTTTCGACCAGAGAAATTGCCGAGGTGGTTGGAGTGTCTGAAAATGTCGTGTCGGTGCGTATCCACCGCGGCGTCGCAAAATTGCGTATCTTATGTAATGTATGAATGAAAAATTCCACAACTCAATAAAAAAGGCGGGGGAGGAAATCTCTCTCACAAATGCTGAGCGCGTGCAGATGCGCCGCACACTGCACTCATACATGGAAATGAAGCCGTTGCGTACAAGCGCATCCGCTCCTGTAATGACATTCGGATGGCTTTTCACAATGCGCCCCGTCGCCGCGGTTCTTGTGCTCGCAGTCTTCGTTTCATCCGCGGGAGTTTCGTACGCCTCCGAAAACGCGCTGCCGGGTGACGTTCTCTATCCTATAAAAATACGCGTGAACGAACCCGTGAAAGGTGCACTCGCTGTCTCCGCTTCGGCAAAAACCGCGTGGGCTATGGATGTCGCCGGCGAGCGCGTGAAAGAAGCCGCGACACTCGCCGCGGAGGGCCGTTTGAATACAAAGACACAGGACGAGTTGCAGGTGGACTTTGAGCGTCACGCGCGACAAGCGACTGTGGCCATGGAGGAAAATGCGAGCTCGAGTCCGGAGGTAAGCGGCGAAGCGGCGGTCCGCTTTGAAGCACAGCTCACCGAATATGAAAATGTGCTCGCTCAAATAGGCGCGGCGAAAGATGTTGATGTTGTCGTGCTTACTTCTTCCGTCAAAAGTGAACGTGAACGCGTCGCGGCCGTACGTGCGCGGGCCGAATCGCGTATCGCTTCGACCGGTAAAGATCAAGCGGCGGCCGAACGTATGGGAATAGCCGCGCGCGCGCACCTCGATACCTCCGTACGTCTCGCACGCGCCGTCTCGAAAAGCCTCTCAGCGTCGTCCGCCGAGCTCGTTGCCGCACAGCTCGAGGATGCAAGTTCCACCATTTCCGCCGGAGAAACTTTCGCGGAGCGAGAGGCTATACCCGACGCACGTGGCGCCTTCAGGAAGGCCATCAGTGCAACGGAAAAACTGGGTGTCTTTCTTCAAACGAGCTCAGACATCCATGCCCGCACCGGACTCGTCGTCGGGGAACCGAGAAAATCAAAGCCGGGGAAGAAAAACGAAGGGCGGGACGACTCACAAGCTGTCCGGGCTGCGGCGACGATGAATGTTTCCGCTACTTCATCCACCACCACTCCTCCGGTTGAAACAGACACAAATGTCGACGTTCGAAAGCGTGGCGGGGATGAGCAGGGAATACAGCAAGAAACTGAGGACAGAGACGAAAAAACGCTGCCCGTCTCGGTCCCCGTCCACCTCGGACTCTAAATCGTCTCCTTGCTGTCCGAGAAAAAGACGTTCTCTTTTTTGGCGGAGGAAATACTCCGGTGCCATTAGTAGGAGACGCGAGATGCCATCTACTCTCCAGACAACCTAGACCAGAGCACCTTGTACATAAACGTGAGGGTCTGGGCCATCATCGCGTTTTCTATCAGCACCATCCGTAGCTCGTTGTTCTGCTTGGACCCGAGGCATATAGAATCACCGAATATAACGAGCGTTGCGGGAATCTCGAAGTCGTCCTCCAAAAATCTGTAAGATCGTTTTGCCTCCTTCATATTGCTGAACTGCGGATATCGTAGTATCCGGCGATCGGTGATGCCATACGTAACCGTGCCTTCCTGCAAACGCCTCGCAGTGAATATCCTATGCCACGCCTTTTCCCCGCCCGCTGCCGCGAGTAGCAGCTCCATGGAGCCGAACCAGTAGAGCGGTTTCCGCGAAGACAACATCTTATCTATCGCGAACCGTATGCCTTCCTGCCCCTCGTAGTGGTATACCTTTGAGCCCGGCATCTCGACTTGACTCATCTGCTCCATGTGAGCCAAGATACCTTTCACCACCTCCTCGCTCCGCTCGATCTGCTCCTTCTGATTCGCGATGTACCGCTTCAATCCCCGGCGGGGAGGGACCAGAGCGATATGCTTGCGCGACTTGTGGATCTCCCATTCGATAAGGCCCTTTTCTCTTAATCGTTCGAGGTAGAAGTACACGGTAGCGCGCTTCAAGCCCGTCAGCTTCGCAACAAGTGTCGGCGTGGGGTCCTTTTGGGAAAGACAGGAGAGGTAGATTTGAACCTCTTTTTCCTCAAGCCCTAGCTTTTGGAGTTCTTTTTCCATAAGACGTCAATAATTCTTGACATACAATCTACATCCCAAACCCTTATTTTGCAAGCCAAAAACTAGAGGTGATAGCAAGAAATACTTTTATTGCAAAAATAGTTGACGTCTCCATCTATAAAAGGACTCATACAAGAGGGCGGTCTTTGACAAGGAAAAGTCGCTCCGCAGTTGAAACCACAAGGAGGCTATAATGGCTTACGGACCTAATAGCTCCTTTGGGGAGCTGATCGCAGCCGTTGCAAAGTACAGAAAGCACAATACTTTCTCGCGAAGGGACGGCGTTCACGCCGTCCAGGAAATACGCAAGAGAATAATCGGTGAGCACTCCTTGGGAGTCTCAACAATTATCGATGAACTGGAACTCTGCCTCTTAGACCCGGCAGTCCAGCGCTTGCTCAAGGTCGGACCGATGCAGATTACCGATTACAGCGGATTGCTTGGGCTCAAGAAAGGAAAAGCCTTCGGGTTAGAGTTTCGGCTCATGGGACCCACAGGATCACACAAAGACCTCATGGTCGGAGCTCTCATCGTTCTGCAACTTCTGCAGCATGAATTCCCGAGTGGCGTAAATGCACTGACCGATGCCGGGTTCGTCAACTCTGCGTTGGCTACGCGTTACTATGCGCGACGATTCGGATTCCGTGGTGCCTACTTCATGCAAGAATCGACCCCAAAGAACCTTGTTGAACAACTACGCGGGAACGATTTCGAAGTCGTACTCGTCCCGGAACCGCCAGCGGAAACTGGCAAGGACAAAAAGAATGCAACATACCGTGCCGAACTAAAGCGCTTCGTCACGGACAAAGCCTTCAGGAAGCAAGCATTCCATCTCGGCCATGCCGAGCTTGGATTCTTCGCCACCATGCCTTACGGACGGTACGCCGCCCGCGAGCTGAAGGCGCGTGGGATTCACCCGCAAATATTCCTTACCTCGGTTGGTGCGGGGACTACCTTAGTTGGCACAGGCGAGCCAATACAGGAAATGTTCGGCACAGAAATTGTGGTGGGCGAAGGTGCGGGACTTCAACCGGTAAAGGCAAAAATGCCGTCGGGTTACGTCGAGACGGTCGACTCGAATCTGCTATCTCCTGCAGGCCAAAAAGGCGACGAGCCCCTCCGAAGGTATTTCGCGGAAAAGGGCTACGACATCGGCATAACAAGCGCCGTAGGTCTTCTGCTCTCGGGGTATCTCGCTGAGCGAGAAGATGCCTGTGTCGTTACTCCAATCTTCGAGCCGTATCGAGACTACAAGTCCAGGAGCATTATCTCGCGTGCGCTCCAACTCAACCCATTCATCCCGGAGGACTTCTGGGCCAAGGTTGGGCGCGTGTATGCCATCACTTAACGGCTCAGGAAAGTTCTGACACGACCCAGAGCTTAAGAGTAATCGATGAAAAAGGAGGACGTTATGACGAACTCACCATCTGCGTTCAAGGAAGCACATCAGCGCAAGGAGCAAGAGATGTCAAAAAAGAAAGCGCGTAAGAGTACATTCGATGAAGTGGTAGCGGCAGAAATCGCTGCGCAGCAGAAGGAGGTAGCAGCGGCAAAAAAGAAAGAGGAGGCCGAAAGGCAGGCGGCGCAAAAAGAACGTGCGCGTCTTGCCAAGCCTTTACACGGCACCGCTGCCGCGCTCCAAACAATGATGGACGACGATTCGAAGTTCAAGCAGTACATGGAAGAGCGTGTTCTCACCGGTGAGTGGTGGCCCAGCGAGTTCAGACCCATAGCGTGCACGGACTACGGCACTCGTACCATTACCCACCAATACAGGTCTTACGATAAAGATGAAGACATCCCTAACACATGGGCGCTCATTGCCAGGCTATCGAAGGGCAAGGTGGAACTGAGAATCACGGAATGCTATCTGGCCGCAGATCCAGACCCGCAAGTCCCAAAAATGGTTTACCAACGATTCCAACCAGTCCTGGACGCGCTGAAGGACAGAGAAACGGCCTATACATTCCTGCTGAAGGAGTTTGGTCAACCGAAAAAGTAACTGCAACATGGCTGGAGCCCCGCCGTAAAGTGGGCTCTTTTCTTTTAGGAACTAGATGCGCTCCTTGCTCTCGGAGAAAAAGATACAGTCCTTGGCGAGACCGAGGGGCGTGAGACGCTTGACAAGATACTACCGTTGTATATACTTCGGTTATGAAAACAGTAATGAGTTTCAAAGTAGACAAAGACGTGCGCGATAAAGTTCGAAAGGTGGCCAAAAAGATCGGTGTGCCACTCTCGATGGTCGTGAACCGCCAGCTCAAGCAATTCGCTAAGGATCAGCGCATTGAATTTGGAGAACCGCTTGTCCCAAATGCAAAGACGCGAAAAATACTTGATGAGGCTCTGCGGGATATACGAGAGGGAAGAGAGGACAAGTTCTCTCCGGCATTTACCGACACGAGGGAAATGGATAAATATCTAGACGGCTTGAAGTAACCCCGGACATGATTGTTCATCTGCATCGGTCATTCGAGAAAAAGTTCACAAAACTTCCGAAAGGGCTTCGTGAGCGCTTCAAAGAGCGTCGAAATCTGTTCATGACGAATCCTTTCCACCCGCTACTCGACAATCACCCGCTCCATCCCCCATATGCAGGATGTCGGAGTATCAACATAACTGGCGACTATCGCGCAATCTTCTATCAC
>MFKY01000006.1 GCA_001781175.1 Candidatus Kaiserbacteria bacterium RIFCSPHIGHO2_01_FULL_55_37 | reverse complement strand
ATGTATTACAATATATACCTACAGATATGCACTTTTAGGCTTATCTCGTAGATATAAAAAGTGTTGTAAGCTGTGACATAAGTATGGAAATAAGTGAAAATTTGCTCAAAACGCTAGGGATGAACCAGTTGCAGGCGAGGGTGTATGTCGCAGCGCTTGAGCTAGGAGAAAGCACAATGCAGGCCTTGGCGCGCAAGAGCGGGGTCAACCGCTCGACTATTTACACTTTCATCGACGACCTCAAAGACCGCGGGTTTATTTTGGAAACCAGGAAACAGAAACGCAACATCTACAGCGCCGCGCACCCGGAGACTTTGGTGGATATGCAGAAAAGGCGCGTAGGTGAGCTTGAGAGAATGTTGCCCGAGCTGCTCGCGGTGAACAACAAATCCGGCAAAAAACCGCGCGTTACGTTTTATGAAGGGGAGGGGATTATGGACGTATACAAAGATATGCTACGCGAGAAAAAAGAAATCGTCGCGTACGAAGATCTCGGTAGTCTCAAAGCAGGAATACCGACAAACATATTCAAGTGGTTCCCCAAAGAGCGCGCGCGGCGCGATATTCTCATCAAAACCATTTCGCGCGACTCGGAATTCACGCGTGAGTTTGCCAAACGCAACCGGGGTTTGTTGCGGGAAACAAAATTCACGGACGCGCCTGAGTTTAAAACCGACATCAATATTTACGGCGACAAAGTCGCGCTCATCGACCTGCAAGGGGAGACGCAATTCGCCGTGCTCATAGAAAATCACAACCTCGCCGAAACAATGCGCACGGTCTGGCGGCAGTTGTGGGACAAACTCGGCCCTGTTGTCGGGTAACATATCGGGCAAGATTGGATAGTACATCGTTTAACCACACTCCCACCTTGCCCACCAACCTCAAATCCCTATACTTAGGTCTATGACTAAGTATTGGAACCCGAGAAGAATTAAACGCATCAAAGAAAGTGAACATCGCGCGGAGGAAAGCGCTGCAGAAAAAGCCGCAGCGCTAAGGGAGACTGCTCGCACATACACTAAGGGTAATGCGCAGAAAAACACAGCCCTCATGCTCGACGCGCTCGGCTTACCTCTACGGCGTCGAATGATCGCACGCCTCAAACGGGGCGGAACCATGTCGGTTTCCAAGTTGGTCGAACCGTTCCACATAACACTTCCGTCTGCACTCGAACAGGTACGCATCCTTGAGCGCGCTGGCATCATTACGACCCATAAGCACGGCCGCGTCCGGCTCTGTGTCTACAGACCGCAAGCATTCAGAGAACTTGCCCAGCGATTCATCACCGGAGAAATAGACTAAATCCCAATACTTAGGTCTAGACCTAAGTATTGGGATGGGGCCGAGTTGACTTTTTGGGGAAGGTACAGAAGTGGTACGATGACGGGATGAGATCAATGGCTTTGCGAAGCGCACTCTTTTTGCGCAACTTGGTGTTCGGCGTGGAAGACGGGCTCGTTTCCACCGTCGGGCTTCTTTCGGGGATTGCTATCGCGGGCGTGCCGCGCGGGACGATATTTTTGACGGGCGTCGTACTTATTTTCGTCGAGGCATTCTCGATGGCGGCGGGGAGCTTCCTCTCCGAGGCCTCGGTAGAGGAGATGGACGGGGGAATAGACGATACGCGCGGCTCGGTTGATGCGGCGGTTATCATGTTTGCCGCGTATTTTTCCGCAGGGCTTATCCCGCTTCTGCCGTATCTCAAATTTGAAGTCGCGCAGGCGTTCCCCTTGTCAATTGTGTCCTCGGTCCTAGCACTCCTTCTTCTCGGTTACTGGAGTGGAAGGAAAACGAACGCTGCGTGGCGCAAAGCGGTGCGCATGGCCTTCGTCGGTGGACTCGCTATTTTGGTAGGCGTACTCGCGGGAAGTTTGCTCGCCTAGCTACGCAGCAGGCATTTTAGATAAACAAAAGAGCCGCATCCCCCGTGCGGCCCTAAGTCTCAAGCAGTTCCTCCCGGACATATTTGATTATTTTCAGAGTGTCCCCGAAGGGAATCCTGTATTTACGCATTGCCGGAATGATGTGCTTCTCCGTGTCATCCAACACCTGGCGCACCTTCACGATGCTCTTTGCCCAGATGGTAATCAGGTTATCTTTGCGGTCAACCGATTTTAGGACAACCACGCGCTTCGGGGCTCGCCCGAAACGTCGCCAGTATTCGGCGTTCACGTGCGCCTTCGTAGGCAAACTCCGGCTTATCGCCCGTTTGCTCAGCCACCACACGAGCATCGCCACGTCGGAGTTAAAGACAGCAGTGAGCCTCTCCACGTTCCACTCCCGCCGCTTCATTTCGATGATGTCGTGCAGCAGCATCGCGGCGATCATATTGGCATCGCGAACGTTGCGGTGGATTATCAGTATCAGGGCGCACCGCCGCAGGTGCTCGAAATAGCGTTCGCCGCTCTCCCGGAAGATGCCGCTGAACTCGCGTTCGGCAACATTGTAAGCCTTTTCAATCAGCCGGATCTCGGCTTTGTTGAAGGCCCCAAGGCTTTCGATGAAGTAGAGGAAGGCCGAACGGACCGCCCAGTACAACAAGAAAGCGAACCGGTCCCGGAGCGCAACCGGGAGATTCATTTTTTCGAATATCTTCCGTGTACTCGGTATCGGTTTCGGGGCGAGCGGAATGCTCGCAGGCAGTTTGCGTCGCATGTGCTCCTCCCCTTGTTCGAGGTTTGAACTTGCCTGCGCGGGACAATACCAAAGCCGCCCGCGCGGCGCAATGCGGGGTCACTCCGCGTCGGTGGGCGCTAGTCGTCCTCCTCAAAAGCGGCCGGTCAACGCAAAAGAGAATGGGGCCGGCGCGGGCCCCATTCGAAGACGTGATGATACCAATTCCGATGACGATGCCGAAAGCGAGGATAATCGCGAGCAGCGATGTGCCGATCATGTCGAGGACGCGCATCGGCGTAAACGGCAAAGATGCAGCCGGTAGAACATCCGCGCGCCTGTGGAACAGCTTTCGAATCGTGGAACGATCAATAGCGAAGACGTATGTCATCGCACAACTCCATGTTTGCGCGACAGGAGCGTCGCTCCATTAATCGTAGCAGGCCTATGGTCCTACTGTCTTGCGGCAGTGCACAACGGCAGTCGGCGCACGGATCCTATTCGTTGATATATTCAAGACTCGAGAGTATGTTTTAACGGGCCCAACAGCAGAAGGAGGATGGCCATGCACAAGCGAATAAGCGCTTTGTATCTGGATGCCGCCCTCTATCGGGCAAAAATTGAGAATCGTTGCAAGCGTAACGGCGAATGGTCGCTGGGAACATTTGCGATGCTCGTTCTCGAGCTGCGTGAATATAGTACAAGCGTCGCGACTCTCGATACCGCGGCGATTCTCAGGTATCAACAAATCGTTGAAATAGCGTGCGCGTGCCTGCGCACCGATGCCGACCTGGGACGGGCGACAGAGGTCGCGCAACACGTGCGAGTCGCCCTGGGCAAAGCGGCGGACTACCTCGTCCAGCAGACGGTCATGGACTCGATGACACGAGCTCAGGCCGAAGAACTACGACTAATCCATAAAGCCGCTGACGCAATAGAGGCAGCCCTGAAGGGACTTTTGCCGGACGCATAGTAGAATATGCGTCCGGTTCTGTTTATTCCGCGTTGGTATAGACCTCTTGGACGTCGTCGTAGGCGTCTATTTTTTCGAGGATTTGCATCAATTTCTCGTTGTCGGATTCGGATATCGGCACGGTCGTTTTTGGCGCCCAGCCTTCCGCTGTCTTTTCAAATGCCCAAAGTGCCGAGCCGGGGGAGGCGAGCGAGAGTCCGAGCTCGCCGAGCAGATGTTTTATTTCTTGCGCGGTGCGGTTGCGGCTGTCGGTGACCGCCTCTATCACGATGGCGCAGCCGCCCGGTCCGTAGGTTTCGTACGTGATGGCGTCGAGTGATGCGGCATCATGCGCGATTCCTTTTGCGACCGCTCGCTCGATGCTGTCTTTGGGCATGTTTTCTTTCTTGGACATTTCGATGACGGCTCGCAGACTCGGGGAGTTCACATCGCCGTTTGCTTTCTTACTCTCCACCGCGATGCGCTTGGCAAGCTTGCCCCACACTTTACTTTTATTGGCATCCGCCGCGCCCTTCTGGCGTTTTACCTGCGACCATTTGTTGTGTCCTGACATAGGGATAGGTGTTAGCCATTAGGGTATAGGTAATAGCGAAAAATGCAAAACACTTCTCAACGCAAGAACCTCCTAGGTGTTTGCAGTATCAGGCGTACTCTTCTTTGTGGAGACTGTTTGAACTTCAGCCCAACAGAAAAGGAAAAAGGGCCATGCTCAAGCGCATCGAGGTTGACGGTGGAATCATATCCACAGCTCTATCCACTCGAAATCCACCATTTTTGGCGTTTGCCGCTTTGCACACGATTTTTTCCATACGGTAGTATTTCTTTTATCGATGCGCTTTACCGTGCGTCGGTCGCTTCCGAAGAGTCTGCAGAAATGCAGTCACACCCGAGAGCAGTTCCCAGGATATATCGAGGCGCAAGTTTCGAGACAGTGCGGGAATGGGCGGCTAGAGCAATGAAATGATGTGCTGGGCCCGATGAGATCGTATCAAGTCGAATCACGCTCATCATCGATCCGAAATAGCCGTAAACGAAACGACCTCCCGAAAGGGAGGTCGTTCGTTACCGTGCGTATGCAACGTAGTGTACAGCACGAAAAAACTTTTTTTCTGTTATCCACAGCTCCGTCCACGCGAAATCCACCGTTTTCGGTCTTTTGCGTTCACCACGGCTTCAGAAGAATGTTTTATGATGTACGGACTGATGCGCTTTACCGTGCGTCGGTCGTCTCACAGGAGGACGGGAGAAATCCCCGACACACCAGAGACTGTTCCTTGGATCAAATCAGTGCGCAAGCATTGAGTTGCAGGAACTGCCGGTCAAAGCAACGATTCGTAAATGACCGTAACACAAAGACCTCCCGCAAGGGAGGTCTTTGTGTTTGGCTCGTGAGGTGAAATTCACCGCCCGAGAGTTTAGCGTGATTTCTACACCCGTATAGTAAACGCCGCAATAATTTCATTTTCTGTTATCCACCCACCAGCCGGTCCAATTTTTTGAAAAAAGAGACGACTCACTCCGCCGCCACTTGGGTTTGCGAGGATTCTCGCAGTACCAGTGCGGGATCGAGTACAACTCGTTCGCACGATGTCCGGAGTAGTTCGCACGTCGGGTGACGTGGGTCGGAGTGCCACAGACGTTGAAGGTGCTGGCGTGCTGACTTGACGTCGCTCTCCGAACGATTAAAGACGCCCCCGATCTCTCCTTGTGTCATTTGTGTTGCATGCCGCAAAAGCGCAAAAGCGACCGTGCGTATGGCAGCCGACGGCCGGTCCAGATCTTCGTTACGAACCTTGTCGAATGATAGGCCCCCCTGGTCACAGACGGAATAAATAATTCCCAGTGCCCGGGGGGAAAGCCCTTTGAGCGGGTCAGGACCGTTCCACTCGGTAGGATGCGCGGCAGTTTTGTCAGGCGTAGGCCGGTCCGCGCTCTTCCTCCGGGACTCGTTGGTATTGCGACTCGGCCAATCATCCATGTCACTTCACAATAACATTTTTTGCCCAGCGTGCGCGTTGGCGCCCATGTGCTCGTAGCCTTTTTTCGTGACCGTTCTCCCGCGCGGAGTTCTTTCAATGAGGCCGGTTTGCATGAGATACGGTTCGTTCACTTCTTCTATCGTCGCCTCTTCTTCCGAAAGCGCAGCCGCAATCGTCTTGAGGCCGACGGGGCCGCCGCCGAATTTCTCGATGAGGAGCATTAAGATGTCGCGGTCGGTTTGGTTGAGTCCGCCTTCGTCAATTTCGAGAAGTGCCAACGCTTTTTTCACCGTCTTCAAATCCAGTTTTTCTTCGTTCACGGCGGCAAAGTCGCGCGCGCGTTTCAATAAGTAGTTGGCGGTGCGCGGCGTCGAGCGGCTACGTTGCGAAACTTCTTTCAGCGAGTCCATGTCGATGTCGATGTGCAATATTTTTGCGGAGCGGCGCAAGATTTCCGCAATTTCGGCATCGGTGTAGTACTGCAATCTGAAGGTGCCGCCCGAAAAGCGGCTGCGCAGCGGTGCGGAGAGCATTGAAATTCTTGTTGTCGCAGCAATCAGTGTGAAAGGCGGAAGTTCCAGTTGCACTGTGCGCGCGCTCGGGCCTTTGCCTATCACGATGTCGAGTACGCCCGCTTCCATCGCGGGGTACATGACCTCTTCGATGGTGCGGTTGAGTCGGTGGATTTCGTCTATGAAAAGCACGTCACCCGGCGACAGATTCGTGAGGATGGCGGCGAGATCGCCGACGCGCTCGATGGCGGGGCCGGAAGTGCTGCGGAGATTTGCACCCACCTCTTTTGCCATGAGGTGTGCGAGCGTCGTTTTGCCCAAGCCCGGCGGTCCGTAGAGGAGCACATGCTCAGGCTGGTGATTGCGGCCCTTGGCCGCCTGCAAAAGGATACGGAGATTCTCTTTGATAGCCTCCTGGCCGACGTATTCCGCCCATGAATCGGGGCGAAGCGCCTGGTCGAGCGAACGGGGACTTTTTTCTATAGATTGTTGGTCTTTGTTGGTCATAAGTTGGCTTATTTGGGTCCGATTGGACCGAAAGAAGGTACCTTGGCACGTTAGAGGCGGAGCTCTCTAATGGGCTTGACTTTTGTGTTATATATGCTACACTCTCAACGATAGTAACTTTACCGAGGACGCGGCGGTTGTGCCGCTTGCGGCAATTTGCTTCCGCCATCCTTAGGTCCGCGTTGCACCTTTCTCCCGAAAGCGTCGCTGAGAGAATCGAGCCCCTCGTCAACTACTTAAAACATAACACCCCCTTGCAGCCACGCAACGGGGTTTTGTGGTCTAACGCGATGAGCCGAGCAATCCCTTCACGCGCTCCCACAACTGCTCGGGCGTAAATTGCATTTTCTCAAGGAAGTCCGCGGCCCCCGCGAGCTTTGCCTGCTCATGCTTTTCCGTATCGCTGCTGCCGGCGCTTCCCGAGAAGATGATGATGGGGATACTCGCGGTCGCGGGATCATTTTTGAGAGTCGAGAGCGTCTCAAAACCGTCCATGCCGACCATCGCCATATCGAGAAGTACTAGATCCGGACGCTCTTTTCGCGCGGACTCAATGCCGCTTTCGCCGTCACGCGCCGAGCGGATCTCGCAGCCGTGCTTTTTGAAGGCATTGGCGATAATCGACGTGAAGAACCCGTCGTCGTCTATCATGAGCACTTTTTTCTTCTCCGGCATACCCCGTCAGTAGAATGTGCCTTTGCGGCAGACGGCATGCCGTCCTGCCGCGGCCTGATACATATGCTCCCAACTGGAGCACTTTTGGGATTGTTCGTTGTTGGTTTTCATAAGTTGTTTGAGCCGAAGGCACATTTCACTGCGGGGCATACTTCTACGCATTCGCACCGAACATATTAATTACCTATACTTTCCAACATCACCTCATCGCGCAAGTCGACGACGCGGCCGAGTTCTTCGAGCGAGGTGACGCCTTGCAGGACTTTCACGACGCCGTCTTGCCCCATGCGGCGGATTTTTTGGTGCGCTGCGGCTTTCCAGATGTCGCGCTCGGAAGAAGTATGTCGCACGCACTCTTCGATTTCTTTATCCATCAATATAACTTCCACGACCGCGATGCGTCCTTTGTACCCCAAGCCGCCGCATTTCTCGCAGCCTTTGGGCGTCCACATCGTTTCGCGATTCGCGGGCAGTTCGTCGGCGTGGGGAATATTCCGCAGGAGCGGCTCGATTAGTTTCTTATCTTCCGGACTGAGAGGCGTCGGCACGCGACACACGGGGCAGAGGCGGCGCACAAGGCGTTGCGCCATCGCGACCGTAACGGCGGCTCCCAAAATGTCGCCATTCACACCCATGTCGATGAGGCGGGGGAACGTGCCAGCAGCGTCGTTGGTGTGCAGTGTGGAAAAGACCAAGTGGCCCGTGAGTGACGCGTGCACGGCGGTCGAGGCGACTTCGGCATCGCGGATCTCGCCCACCATGATGACGTCCGGGTCCTGACGGAGTGTCGAGCGTAGTCCCGAGGCGAAGGTGTAGTCCTTGGAGACCTGTGTCTGCACGAGGCCGGGAAGGTGATATTCGATAGGGTCTTCAATGGTGACCACCTTGATGCCCGGATTCGCGACTTGCCGCAAAAAGGCGTAGAGCGTTGTCGTCTTTCCGCTTCCTGTCGGACCGGTGTTGAGAATCATACCGTTGGGCTTTGCTATCTCGCGGTTGAAAATATCCATGAGGTATTTATCGAAGCCGAGCGCCTCCATCGGGAGCGCGATGGTCGAGGGGTCCAAAATACGCATGACGATGGTTTCGGCGTACGCCCCCGGCAATACTGAGGCGCGTATTTCTATCTCTTTTTCGTTGACGACTATCGAGAAGCGGCCGTCTTGCGCCGCATTTTTTATATTGAGTTTGAGACCGGAGAGGAGTTTCAGCCGGCTCGAGATAAGCGCGTATGTGGCGGCGTCAAATGTGGCGGCTTCAATCAGGACGCCGTCGAGCCGGTAGCGCATGCGCACGGCGTCTTCTTCGGGCTCCAGGTGTACGTCGGATGCGCCGAGCGAGAGCGCTCCCGCCATGATGACCTCGAGGACGCGCGAGATGCGGTGCGTATCTTTTGAGCCCGCGTACGTCTGTATCTCGATACGCACGTCCTCAAGCTTCTTCAGCTTCTGGAGCATTTGCTGAATGGTGTCGTTCGATAGCGTGAGGATACCCGCCTCTGTCTCGGTCGCATACGAAATGTCGTGGTAGCGGTCCCACGCGTGTTCGAGCGATGCTTTGGAGACGATGAACCGCCGCACCGTATATCCGAGCTTCTCGATGTTCTGAATTGCTTGTATCGCGTCAGGCCGCTCCGGCGCGCGCATAGCGAGGAACAGATTTTTGTTGACCTTGTGAAAGGCCGCTATCTCTGTTGCACGTGCGGTCTTTTCCTCAATGAGCCGGAGGGCGTCGGTATCTATGGATTTCGACGTGAGGTCCACGTAGTCGACGCCGTATTTGCCCGAGAGCATCTCAGCGAGCTGCTCCTCCTCTTGCGAGCGAAGTTCAGAGAGCCGCTCCTCCTGTTTTTTCTCGTTAAATTGCGTGGCCATTGCTTCTATTGTATCCCGCCCTTTCAATTTCGTCTTATACACTGGTGGGTTTGCACCAGAAAGGGCGGGATTGTAGCACATACGGAACGTGCTACTATTTTTGTATTACTGACAAACGATTTTAGTATGGTAGAAAATTCCGATTTAAATAAAACGAACAAGCTGAGGAGATTCACGAGCAAGGCTATTGAAGCGACGTCGCTCATCGCGTTCGGGGCAGCTTTGGCCAACGGGCCCGGTGGTGCCCCAAAAAGCGAGCCAATGCAGCAAGGGTCGGCCGCACTCGCGAGTGAAAGCATCGACCATCAATTGGCGGAACAGGCCGCCGACACGCTCGTCTTGAAGTTACATAACACGTTTCGCGCAGGGGGACCGCAGGCCGGAAAGGCCGCTGAAGCGATACTATTGCAGTATCTAGAGACCGGTACCACGAGCGAGGTCAACCAGAGCGTCATGCGGCAGGTCCCTTTATCGTTGGAACGCCAACAGGCCGTGAAGCGTTTGGGAGAGGCGATCCTTGCACTTTCGCGCGTAAAGGGTAGAGGTGAGCAAGTTGACGCCGCAGTTACTGCAATACTTTCACGTGTAGCCCATGAATTTACCGAGGGAGCAAAAGAACTCACGGGGCGATTACCCAACAAAAGTTCTCCGTTTCTACCCGACACGTCAACTGGAGGTTTCGGCTCAAACGGAGGAGATTTTTTCGGCGATGAAGAAGGGCCCAAGGATCCGAATGAGCTGCACGATGCCGGATACAGGAAAGATGTCGGGGCAGAAACCGGCGATGTCGTACAGGTCACCGATCGAATTACGCAAACGCTCGAAGATAACGGTCCACTCAAAGGCGCGACCGGGGCCTTTTTGAACAAGCTGTCGACCACATTCAGGAAGGTCCTCCCCGAGAAGCTCGCCGGAAGTCCGAAAGACGAGGTTACGAGAGCCGAGACCGAGTACCTGAATACGTTTGCCGCCGAACGCGGGCTGTCCCCGGATGGGCGTACCTCCGCAGGCGACGTTGACGCATTCGATTTCGCGAGAGAAATGGAACTGCGCCAAGACAAGCCCGACACACGCGTCCTCGATTATCTGCTAAAACGGATCCTCGATGAAATTGCAAGGGATAAGGATGAGCGAGAACGTCTTCAGAAGAACAAGCCTCGCGATGTGCAGGAGCGGGAAGCGTAAGCGTTGCGTTTTGACGCACTGCGTTGAATGAATGTGCTGACGCAGACGCCGGATGCACGGGCAATCTCATCGTGCCGGAATGGCCGGAGCGCGTGGCGAAGGCAATTCCTGAAGACGCGACGCGCATCACATTTGAGATAGCGGGAGAAGAGCGTATCATCACGATTGATGGATATATTGGAGACACAGAATTCACTAGAGAAGCCAATCAAAGGCGAACTGAAATCGATTGATGTACCCGATGTGGGCACTGTGGAATACAGTGAACATTTTTTGGAACTTTCGAGTGCGACACGCAGGCGGTTGGATGTTGAAGACCTAGAGGGGTTCAAAGTGAAAAAAGTATTATCACTGCCGCCAGCGCTTGAAACACAATTCAAAGGAATCGAAGAAACGTTGAAAACGCAGCACGGCGTTCTTCGCCTCAATCAGACAAAGGGCGACCCCGAAAAAGTTCTCGAGGTGGTCAAGTCCATGGCTGCATTTTCGACGAAGTTTTATGAGGATGTACTGATAAAATCGAGAGATTCGTTCGATCAACTACTGCGAATCGAATATGAACTCACGGAAGGCCGAACGCCGTCGTGGGGAACCGTGCAGCATGCGATGGGAGGGCCGGAGTTCGGCATATCGGGATACTTCAGTGAAACAACACATAAAATCGGCTCTTGGACAAGGGAACGTTTTTTGTTTTCGCCCTATAGGAGCAATCAATATGGAAGTTTTGACGTTGCTGGCGGACAGCTTGAACACATTGGCAGCGGCTCACTAAATCCTAGACACTCCTGGCCGACGGACGAATATCTGAGAAAGCGTAATCTTACAGAGCAGAAGCAAGGCACGCATCGCTCTGAGGGGAAGATTCTCGATACCACTGGCAGTGATATTACCGCCGCAGTGAAGGAGCATTTGGCGGATCCTCCAGTACGTGAAGACCGTATGTTTGCCGCTGAACCGTTTCGGTACGACTTACAGCGACAGCCTTTCATTTTTTCATTCGGCAATAAAAACAAACTGTTTGTCGATTATTTGATGCGGTTACGAGAGTTTGATGATCCCATAGTCAAAGAGGCGTTAAGCGATCACATCACACATAATGAGACGCCAAAAGAGGAGCGGGCGCGAGTCATGACGTTCATGGCTTCTATTCCTCGGGAGCAGCGGTTCCTTAGCGAATTCGAAACTCGTCTATCGTCTGACGAACTCTCCTGGCGTCAGTTTTTATTAGGTCCAGCTACGACCGGAGATGTTATAGAACGTCTCTTAAAAAGGGAACCGATGTGTTTTGAAGGCGTGGAAGACGATATTAAGATACCCATATTTCAAGGAGGGCCGTTTGGTACGTTCCGCTTGGGTTGTATGGCCGAGGCGATTATTAATATACCTGACAAGACGGTGATTTTGCCGATGACAAAATAAGCATGGCTAAGAAAAAAGACAACAGTAAACAGAAAACGGAAAAACCAAAGCGGCTGCTGCTTCTCGACACGCATGCAATCGTCCATCGTGCGTATCATGCGCTGCCCGACCTCTCCTCGTCCAAAGGCGAGCCGACCGGAGCTCTCTACGGACTCGTGACGATGCTCCTCAAATCTATTGCCGACCTGAAGCCCGATTACATCGTCGCTGCACGCGACCGCGCCGAGAAGACGCACCGCCACGACTTATTTGAAGATTACAAAGGCACGCGAGCGAAAACGGAAGAGGCGCTTGTGGAGCAATTGAAGCGAACGGGCGAAGTATTCGACGCGTTCGGTATCCCGACGCTCGATGTCGCCGGGTTTGAAGCGGACGATGTCGTCGGCACAGTGGCCGAGCAGGTCGCGAAGCGAAAAGACCTAGAGACCGTCATACTCACGGGCGACATGGACATGCTCCAGCTCATCGTGGACGGGCGCGTCACCGTGTACCGGCTTCTGACCGGCATATCCAACATGAAATTCTACGATGAAGCCGCCGTTCTCGAGCGGTACGGTTTCGGACCGGAGCACGTAACCGATTACAAGGGCATGTGCGGCGACCCGTCGGACAACATCAAAGGCATCAAAGGCATCGGCGAAAAAACGGCGACCGAGCTCATACAGAAATTCGGCTCCATTGAAGACATTTATAAAACACTCAAGAAAAACCCCGATGCCTTCATCAAAAAAGGAGTCAAGCCGCGTACCGTGAAGCTGCTCGAGGAGGGCGAAGAAGCGGCGAGATTTTCCAAACAGTTGGCGACCATCCGCCGCGACGCGCCCGTCACTTTCGTGCAGCCGGACCATCCGTGGCGCATCAAAGACCATGGCGCCGGCATCGAAGCGCTCTGCGATGCGCTTGAGTTCCGCTCGCTCAAAGAGCGTGTGAAGGGACTTACCGCAAAGAAAAGCGCGGCTGATATAACTGTACCCGCAGAAGAAGTACAGCACGTAGACCCGAAGGCATTGCGCGAGACATCGGTCGCACTATGGCTCCTGCACTCGGACATCACCAATCCGTTGCTCGACGATATTTTGCGCGAAGGCAAATCGGAAGATTTTGAAAAAGCCCGCGAGAATATTTTTGCGGAACTGCATACGACGGGGCGCATCCGCGAAGTGTACGAAAAGATAGAGCGGCCGCTCATACCCATCGTCGAGCGGATGAATGCCACGGGAATTTACGTAGACACTGCACATCTCGCGGAGCTCGCGCGCGAATACAATACCGAGCTCGGCAAAGTCGCGGGCAGGATATACTCGCACGCGGGGCACGAATTCAACATCAATTCTCCGAAGCAGCTCGGCGTCGTACTCTACGACGAGCTCAAAATAAATCCGACAAAGCAAAAAAAGACGGCGGGCGGTGCACGCACGACGCGCGAGGAAGAGCTCGCGAAACTTTCGTCGCTCCACCCGGTTATCGCCGACGTGCTTGCGTACCGTGAATTGCAGAAACTGCTCTCGACCTACATCGAAAAAATGCCCGCGCTTATCGCCCCGGACGGGCGGCTGCACGCAGAATTCTTGCAGACTGGGACAACGACCGGCCGCATGGGGTGTCAGAATCCAAATCTTCAGAATATCCCGATAAAGACCGAGTATGGCCGTCGCATCCGCAGCGCTTTTGCGGCGCCGAAGGGACGTGTGCTCGCCTCGCTCGATTATTCGCAGATAGAACTCCGTATCGCGGCGGGGCTATCCGGTGACGGGAAATTAATAAAAGTATTCAAAGAAGGCGGTGACGTTCACTCGGCCGTTGCGGCGGAAGTCTTCGACGTTCCGCCGGAGTTGGTGGATTACGAAATGCGTCGTCGCGCCAAGGTCATCAACTTCGGCATCTTGTACGGCATGGGAGTGAACGCATTGCGCGCGAATTTGGGCGACACGGTGACGCGTGACGAAGCGGCGCACTTTCTCGGCGAATATTTCAAGGATTTTTCCGGACTCGCGCGTTTTGTCGAGCACACCAAAGCGGACGCGGCGAGAAAAGGGTATACGGAGACGATCTTCGGTCGCCGCCGCTATTTCCCCGAGTTCAAATCGACGCTTCCGAATCTGCGTTCGCAAGCCGAGCGCATGGCGGTGAATGCGCCGATACAGGGGACGCAATCCGATATCATCAAACTCGCGATGATAGAAGCGGACAAACTCATCGAGAAGAACGGGTGGCATGATAAAGCGGCGCTTCTGCTGCAGGTCCACGACGAGCTCGTGTACGAACTCGACGAGAGCATAGCGGGAGAAGCGGCGCGCGCTATACGCCATGTGATGGAATCGGTCGCGCCTACAGACAAGCTTTCGGGCGTACCTATTGTCGCAGAAGTTGCCATCGGCAAAGATTGGGGTTCCTTGAAGAAGTTGCTCCGCGGCGCGTGAGCTTTGGGGTCGCTGTCTGCCGCTGCTGCGGCAGCGCTGACCCTCGGCCCGTCGGCCTGCGAGACACCCCAAAACTCACGTGCCGACTCCGCGGGAGTGGGGTAGAGTGTGGTTATGCTGTACTTCTATTCAGGAACAGACAGAGAAATAGCGCGTACAGCGATGTATGCTGCCGTTAAAAAAGTATCCAAAAAAGATTCTCATGTCGTGCGTGTCACCGATGCCAGTGCGCCGGCAGACCTCACGGCGGCACTCGGCGGTAGGGGAATGTTTGATGATTCCCGCGTCGTTGTACTCAACGGCACTCTTGCCAATGAGGAGATGCGCGTGCAGGTGTCCGCGGCTCTCGCGAGCATGCGCGATTCGGGAGACCCTTTTTTCATTCTTGAAGAAAAGCCGGACGCGGCGACGCGCAAACAAATAGAGAAGTATGCCGAAAGCTCGGAACGATACGACAAGCCGGGTGAGAAGAGGGGAGGGGATATATTTGCAATAGCCAATGCACTTCGTAGGGCAGATAAGAAAGCCCTGTGGGTGAACTACCAGCGGCAGCTCGCAGAGAACGCGGCACCGGAAGCGATACACGGCGTCCTCTTCTGGGCGGCCAAAGATATGCTGCTCCGCTCTCAAGCGGGCAGTCCCGAGCGAAGTCGAGGGATTGTTTTGGTTTCCGAGCTCGCGGAACTCCCCCACGAATCACGCAGGCGCGGCGTCGAGCTTGAGTACGCGCTCGAACTATTCGTCCTTCGCTAGGATATACCCCATGAGATAACTTGGTCTGGATTTTTTGCACGCCCGAAGCGCTTATCTCACGGGGTATACTTCACGTGATGCGTACGACTGCCTTCATTCTCCTCGTAGCGATTTCTTCTCTGTTGGGTGCCGCTCCCGCCGAGGCCGTGGTCGCAGGCCCGGGCAATATCAGCGCGGAGTTGTTGAAGGGGCTGGAGTCGCCAAATTTCATGCCGCCGCTCGACAGACTCTATCTCGCTGCCCCCGAAGGGGTTAACTTGCCGGCCGCTCTCATTGAACCTATCCCGAACGATCTTTCACTACTCGACCCTTCGGAGGCCGTCGGGCGCAATGTCGTCGGCGCGACCGGCGGGCTGACGCATCCGGCATGCGTTGCTGAAACGGCACGGCGCGCATCGGAGGATCAGCCGCCTCCGCATGGCGATTTTCCGTGCGTGGTGCCAACTTCAAATAGTTCGGGCATTGTAGAGGGAGTATGTTTCGTCCATGAATGCAGGGGAGTCTCCTCCACCGGCCTTGATGGCCTCATGTCCGCCTTGGGTAGTTTGTCGTCGCTCAGTTCTATCGTGAGCTCAATACTAGGAAATCTCCTGCAGCCAAAACCAAGCTCCCCATTGGACGGCAGCCCGAGCGGTGTTCCTGCCACAAATCCAACGGCAGAGCAATCAACGTCTTTTCTCATCACGAGCGCGCCCCTCACAGAGCTCGACATGTCGAGATTGTTCAGTGATTCCGCTATTGTTGTGCGCAATCTCCTTAGCGCCCTGAACCCCTAGCGCAGGCTGATTGAGAAGCGGAATACACACTTGAGCCATTTGCGCTGTCCGGGGTGTGATAGTATTTAGAATGTTAAGACTATGAAAGCCGCACGCACCCCGCTCCTCCTTGTAATTGTTTCAGCAAGCGTTATTCTATCGCTTCCGTTTTTTGCGAATGCGATGGGTGATTCGGCCAATCTAGTCTGTAAGCAATGTGTGGCTAAGAATCCAAAAAACCCGCAAGTGTGTCTAGCTGTGCAATGTTTTGACTTTACGAACGGTGTCACACAAGGACACTGTACTCCCTTTATCTGTAAGGCCGATAGTTTTTCTGGCGGGGGACAGCCGGGAGGCTCGGCAGGTCTCGACCAGGTGATGAAATCTCTCGGTGAACTGTTCGGTAAATTGATGCAGCAACCGCCGGCGGGTAGTACGCCACCTTCAAATACCAATCCGGGAGACCCTAGCGGCTGTCTGGGGTCCCGTTTCCCGACGCATGACATTGCCCTCATCTCAAACCCTTGCGCCGACTACACACCCGAACCTATCAATATAGACCCGACGGACACAGGGACGAGCTCGTGCTCTATCCTGGACCAAGCCTTCGGTCGGTGCACAGGCACGCTCTCGAACTGCCCCGATGTGGACGTTGTAATCTGCCCATCAGGAACACGTGCCGTTTCAGGGGGACGTGACTCCAACGACTGTGCGCTTCGGGATACTTGCACCGCATCTACCACCATCACATTCACCGTCTCGACCAGCACCGCCACAGACACCCCCTCCAACGTTTCGACAAGCACCCCGGACAACAACACAAACATTACACCCACCACCCGTATTAATTTCAAGACGAATACAAAAACAGGAGGACTCACGGTGCCTCCGGGGGGTATGAGCGGCGATATCAAGGAGGGGGAAGGCGGCGCGACGGCAGTCGGCGGTACGCGCGATACGGAGAAAAACGTCGAGGTGGCGGGTTTCTACGGGTCCGAGACATTCGGCGGGCAACAGTCAAAAGGGGTGGTCGCCGCGTGGTGTCAGAACCGGCCGTGGGCGAGCAACTTCCTTTCGAAGATCACCGGACCGACCTTTTTTGACAAGATTTGTGAGCGGCTCGGCTATCAGGTAGGGATACCTCCTGCGCCTCCCGCTCCGGAGACAACTCTCCAGCAACAACCAAAGTCGGGCGGCTCAGCGACAAAGAACTCTGCCGCGACGGCATCCTCAACGACTCCGACGATTCCACCCAAAGTTGATATCTGGGCAGTGCCAATATCAGTCGCGCTCGGCGCGCGCACGTCGGTCTTCTGGAACTCACAGGGCGTCTCGAATTGTGTGGAAACATCCCCGGACGGCGGTTTCAGCCACACTTCGGTTTCCGGGGGAGCGTCGACACAGCCAATCACTCACGAGACTGTCTTCTCAATATCGTGCCTCGCTCCCGACGGGACTCCTGTTACGGATTCGGTCACAGTAAACCTGAAGATTTAGGGCGTGTTTAAAAACACGCCCTGGGGGGAGTTGCCCCCACTCTCTGTTTGAGATAAAGCACACCCGCCCGTGTACTATACGTACATGGCAGACATGGACCCCTTCGAACAAGCGCAAATCCAGCTCGCGCGCGCGCTCAAGGTGCAGAAGATATCCGATGCGCTCAGTGCGCGGCTCCGGAAGCCGGAACGGGAGATTACCGTTGCTATTCCCGTCACGATGGACGACGGCACCACCAGAGTTTTCGAGGGCTACCGCGTCCAGTATTCTTCCTTGCGCGGGCCGTACAAAGGCGGCATCCGCTATCATCCCGATGCCGACATCAACGAAGTGCGCGCACTCGCGTTTTGGATGACATTCAAATGCGCCGTTGCGGGCATCCCGATGGGTGGCGGGAAGGGAGGCATTACCGTGGACCCAAAAACATTGTCGGCAGGGGAAATCGAACGCCTCACGCGAGGATTCGTGCAACGGCTCGCCCCGATTCTCGGGCCGTACATGGACGTCCCCGGACCGGATGTCGGTACCAACGCCGTCGTTCTTGGAATAATTGCCGATGAATATTCGGAAATTGTCGGGAAGCCGACACCCGCTGTTGCAACGGGAAAGCCGATCAATGAGGGAGGCTCGGAAGGGCGTGCAGCTGCGACCGGAGCAGGAGGCATGCACACTCTGATGGCGCTCTTACCGCATCTTACAAAAAAGAAGCCAGCCCAAATGACCGTCGCTATACAGGGATTCGGCAACGTCGGCAGCTTTCTTGCGAGGAACCTTTTCTCCGAAGGTTTTAAGATTATTGCAGTGTCAGATTCAAAAGGTGGTATTCATTCGGAAAAAGGCCTCAACCCGGATGCGGTAGAGAGGTACAAAAAAGACAACAGCACCTTGAAAGGATTTCCGGGTACGAAAAGCATTACGAATGAGAAACTTCTGGAACTTCCTTGTGAAATCGTCGTTCCGGCCGCTCTTGAGAATGCGATAACAAAACACAACGCCAAGAAAATTCGCGCGAACATCGTACTGGAAATGGCCAACGGTCCGACATCGACGGAAGCGGACGATATCCTCTTCAAAAAGGGAATCGCGGTCGTGCCGGACATCCTAGCGAACTCGGGTGGCGTCGTCGTCTCGACTTACGAATGGGAACAAAATCTGAAAGGGGAGCACTGGAGCGAGAAGGACGTGCTCGACAAATTGCGGAAGCTACTCAATCGCGAGTCGAAGAACGTGTGGGAGCGGAGCAAGAAGTTAAAAACAGACCTGCGCCGCGCGGCATTCGCGCTTGCGCTCGAGCGGCTTGAGAAAGCACTTGGCGCGAAAACAGCGAAGTAATTCTTGTACGGCCGGGCAACGAGGGTGCCTTTATCAGGGGACGGTTGTTCTAGTGGCGGTGCACACCGTTGCTGCCGAGAGGTTTGTAGGACGCTATTGCTCGCCTCAGAATCTCCCGTTTCTCGAGATGTTGTTTCCACACACTGTTCGGTCGGTCACCATTAATCCTCACCTCCGGAGAGAAGTTTATTTCTCTCTGGAATCTGACAAGGTTGGCTTTATGGGCGATTACGACCTCGTTGGGTCGTTGGATACGAGATTCAATATCGAAGTCGCTGAGTAGTTTTTGGACGGTTCGAAGAATCGGAATTTTTTTCTGATATCCGCGAATTCGGCGATGGTTTCTATCGGGTCTATAATCGATGCACCCCTCGTCGTCAAAAAAGGAAATGAGAAACTCACGTTTCAGATGCAGTGGAAGCGCATCTATCTCCCGAAGCAGCTGCGATGCTTTCTCCTTCATATATTCTCCGAGCGAGACGTTGAAATAGCTAATCCGTGCCACGCCAGTAAGCTTATTTAGGTACCTCTTTGGTTCCAAAAGATATATTTTTTTCATGCAATGTTCCACACGATCGAGCAGGACCACATTTCTGTTGTTGTAGACGCACCCGCTCCTCTTGATTTCTCCATCGAAGATCAAATGCGAGACTAAACACACCAGCTTCGGATCCCAGTCCGTGAATTTCTGGAAAAGCCTTGCGCTTAAACCTCGTCTTTTACGGGCAATCTCACGGGCGCGCGCTGCACTCGATTCGCTAATCGAGCGACGTTTCGCCGCACTCAAGGGGATATTTTGTGTGTGAAAGTGGACAGAGGACTTCGGTCTTCCGGTAATCCGAACAATCTCAGGAAGCGTGTAGTCTTG
>MFKY01000005.1:13288-18306 GCA_001781175.1 Candidatus Kaiserbacteria bacterium RIFCSPHIGHO2_01_FULL_55_37 | reverse complement strand
AAGGAAGTTTGTACCATGCGGCGGATTCGTATATGGATAAAATCGCGGTTGGTCCCGAAGCGGTCTCTGTGGTGGATCTCGATGCCCCTGTTGCCGACAACATCAAAAACGTGGCGCGTGCGCTCGGCAAGGAAGTCTCGGAGATTATCATCGCCACGCTCGACCGTCCGCGACACGAAAAACTTATCGCAGAAGCTCGCGCCGCAGGCGCGCGCGTCCGCCTCTTTACCGACGGCGACGTCGCGATGGCGCTCGGCACATGCCTTTCGCGCTCGAGCGTCGACATCTTGATGGGTATCGGGGGAAGCTCTGAAGCGGTTCTCGCGGCGGCTGCGATGCGCTGTCTGGGCGGCGAACTCCTGTGTCGTTGGAAGCCGAAGGACGAAAAACATGTCAAGCGCCTGAACGACGCCGGCGTTACAGATTTCTCAACTATTTTCCGGGCGAGCGACCTCGCAAAAGGGGACGACATCAGCTTCACCGCAACGGGCGTAGTTTCCGGACCGCTTGCCGACGGTGTGCTCTTTGCGGCAGACCACATCGTCACGCATTCGGTCGTCATGTCCACACATCCGCGTAGCGTGCGATTTATTAAAACAAAGCATATGCAATAACTATGGACATAGAGCTCTTAAAAAAGACCGCCAAGCAAATGGTCGCTACGGGCAAGGGCATCCTTGCCGCCGACGAGAGCTCGGGTACGTGCCAAAAGCGATTTGAATCCGTCGGTGTGCCCTGCACCGAAGAGAACCGGCGCGCGTACCGCGAGACTCTGCTTACCGCAGACGGACTTGAACAGTACATAAGCGGTGTCATTCTCTACGATGAGACTATCAGGCAGGAGACCAACGAGGGTGAGGCGTTCGCGGCGGTACTCGAAAAGAAGGGGATACTTCCGGGTATCAAGGTGGATGCGGGCCTTAAAGGTCTTGCGCTGCATGATGGGGAAAAAGTGACAGAAGGTCTCGACGGGCTGCGGGAACGGCTCGCCGAGTACAAGACTCTGGGCGCACGCTTCGCCAAATGGCGCGCGGTCATCACCATCGGCAAAGACATGCCATCGGACGCGTGTATCCACGCAAATGCGCACGCTATGGCCCGCTATGCCGCGCTGTGCCAGGAGGCCGGCATCGTGCCCATGGTGGAACCGGAGATACTCATAGACGGCGATCACAGTATCGGGCGTTGCTACGAAGTTTCTGTAGCAATTTTGAAAAAGACATTCGGAGAACTTGCCGGGCAGGATGTCGCCGTCGAAGGGGTCATCCTCAAAACGAGTATGGTCATCGCCGGCAAAAAGGCCGCGAAACAGGCGGGCATGGAAGAAGTCGCGAAGGAAACGGTCCGCGCTTTCAAGGAAACCTTACCCGCGGGTCTCACCGGCGTCGCGTTCCTTTCGGGCGGACAAACCGATGAGCAGGCGACCGAACACCTGAATGCGATGAATGTAATGGAGAAACTTCCATGGCCGCTCTCATTCTCGTACGGGCGCGCGTTACAAAATCCCGTACTAAAGATTTGGGCCGAAAATCCGAATGCGAACATTGCGAAGGCGCAGGAAGCACTGCTCTTCCGCTCAAAGATGAATTCCCTCGCAACTCAAGGCAAATATTCAAGCGAGATGGAGAAAGAGCGGCCGTACTGAACCGCTATATGGACCGTAGACGTGAGAGAGCGGCCGGTTGGCTTCTCATTTTCGGGACGGTGTGGACCGTCGCCGCGATTTACATCGCGGAGGTTCTGACGCCGAACTACAGTATCACAGGAGAGGCAATAAGCGGGCTCGGCTCTACGTATTTCTCCACCATTGCTTGTATTGCCGAGCGCTGTAATGACATCTACCAACCGGCATCACTCGTTTTTGTTGGCTCCCAGGTAGTGACCGCCGCTCTTCTTCTGCTCACGGCACGTAACCTTTCGCAGGTACCCGGCAGAAGACCGGTTGCGCGCTTAATCGCACTGATGGGTGTGACGACACTCGCCCTCTGTTTTTCTTATCTCCCGCTCTACATGGGAGAGACGTCCCTCAACTTTAACGTGGCGCTCGTACTCCATTTCGCGAGCTCGGTATTCCTGGTGGGTGTCGCGGCGTTCCTTGCCCTTCGTACCGATGCATTTACGCAGCCACGGCTTAAGTTTGTTTCCCGGATAATCGGCACGGTAATCGTGACTGCGGTGCCTCTGTATACATATATGGCCATCGTTAATTCTCTCTGGGGTCCCGGATTTGGCGGAGTGGAACGTATCGGCTTCTACACCATCTTTCTGTGGTTTGTGATGTATGGGGTGTATCTTCTGAGGACGAAGGGCGGACGCTGATTTGTCTTTTGTGGCTACGGATAATTCAGTCGCCGTCGCGATTGAATTTCCGCAGCGCCTATCGTTGTTGATAGGCACCTGTAGACGGCCTGGCTCGCGCCGTCGCGCTCCGCCTTCCACAAAGCGAAAAATCTGCCACCGGCAGATTGTTTCGTCTTTGTGGACTCACCGGGAATCGGACCCGGGCCTCGGCAATGCGAATGCCGCGTAATACCACTTTACTATGAGCCCTTCGTTTCAATTCGGGGCTGACCCCGTTCGTGAAAATATAGCAGAAAGACAGCCCTGCCTCAATGAACCGTAACCCACGAGGCGTCGCCTCGTGGGTTAGTTCAACAACCAGACGCCCATGGTGAGATACCCCGCGAAAAGTATCCAGAGAAAATACGGCGTCATCAAATACACGGCGCGCCGGTCGATGTCGGCGGCGCTTGCCGTGAGTGCGAGGACAATCGCGCCAAGGAACAAGATGTCCATGAATGCAATAAAGGCGGAATGGAACCCGAAGAAGAACATTGTGTAGCACATGCTGAAAAGCAGTTGTATAAAAAAGAAGCGTACCCATCCTGAACTATGCTCCGCGGGAACCTTTCTCGTCCACACGATAGCGAGTGCTGCAGCCGTGAGGCCGTAGAGAATGAGCCAGACGATGGCAAAAGTCGCAACCGATGGCGTAAGGGCCGGTTTCGCAAGACTCGCGTACCAGTTCGCGTCTCCGGCATCCACGAAAAGAAATCCGACCAACCCAGCGCCATATGTTGCGAGGAATGCCGCCAAAACCCGGACGAACGGGCGCATATAGTCCAGCATATGCCTATCGCATCGCTTCGCTAATACGGTTATCCACACCTCGCCATAACAATCATCGGGCCGCCGAGAATTGAACTCGGGCTACAAGACCCCCAGCCTTGTGTACTACCACTATACGACGGCCCGCATTCGATAAAGTCTTTTGTCGGGCCGCCGGGAATCGAACCCGGTCTTTACGAACCCGAATCGCACGTACTACCGGTATACTACGGCCCGGCAAAAGACTTTATTGATACTCACATGCAAGGTGGTCACGAATATTTCCTCGCCGTCGCTCGGAAATTTCGCGACCCCGGCTCGCGGTCGCGCGTACTCGCCCGACATCGCTCGGCCTGCACAGCGCGGGCAAATGTGCCGTAGGGCACATTTTCCCATCGCTGTGCACCTTTCAGGATTCGAACCTGAGACCTTTCGAATGTGAATCGAACGCTCTAACCAACTGAGCTAAAGGTGCGTGAAGGGGATTATAGCCCAAACTTTGGCAGTCTGGTATAATCGCCAGACATGGAGTACAAAATCTTCAGCCTGGGTGCGAACGACGGACTTGCGACGAAAATAGCTGCGCGGCTCGGCAAACCTCTCGGAAAGGTCAAGTGTCGTTCGTTCAGCGATGGCGAACAGCAAGTGCAGTTTCTCGAAAACCTTCGCGGGAAGAACGTATACATCGTCCAACCGACCAATCCGCCCGCCGAAAATTGGGTGCGTCTCCTTTTGGCGATAGATGCGGCGCGAGGCGCATCGGCCCACCAGATAACGGCAGTCGTGCCGTACTTCGGCTATTCCCGCCAGGACCGCAAATCGAAATCGCGCGAGCCGATATCCGCCCGCGTCTTCGCGACGACGCTTGAGAGCGTCGGTGCCACACATTTTCTCACGATGGACTTGCACAACGACGCCATCGGCGGATTCTTCCGCCACACCATCGTCGACAACCTCTATGCGCGGCACATCTTTGTTCCGTACTTCAAAGACTTTTTCAAAGACGCACTTGCCGCAGGTGAGTTGGTCGTCGTGTCGCCGGACGCAGGCGGAGTGGTGCGCGCTCAGTCATACGGCAAGAGGCTTATGAAAGACGGCGAGCTTGCCATCATCCACAAAGAGCGGGATATCCCGAATCAGATAGCGCGCATGAAGCTCATCGGCGACGTGAAGGGCAAAGTCGCGCTTATCGTAGACGACATGGCGGACACGTGCGGCACGCTCGCGCGGGCTGCGGTGCTCCTCATGGAAAGCGGGGCGAGGGAAGTGTACGCGATGGCCACACACGGCATACTTTCGGGCGACGCGGTAAAGACCGTCGAAGCGTCTCCCATCAAGAAGCTTTTCATCACCGATACGATAAACGGCAGCCGCGAGCTCGGCGAGAAGATTGAGGTCGTCTCGGTCGGCGACACCTTCGGCGAGGCGATAGACCGCATTGAATCAGGTGAATCCCTCAGCGCCCTGTTTGAGACCGACTAGGGGAGTGGTAAGGTGGAGCGCATCGGCCCCCGTCGTTCAATGGATAGGATATCTCCCTCCGAAGGAGGTGATGCAGGTTCGATTCCTGCCGAGGGCAAACGAACGAAGTGAGTTTGACGGAGAGCGCAATGCCTTCGCATTGCGTGTGCAGGAATCGAAGGCCGGAACGATGCTCCCGGTTTGTCCAAGTTTCAACTTGGTGACAAACCGCAGTCCTTTAGGGCCGCGCAAGCTTGCGCGGCAGTGAGGCGGTGCCCAGCCCGAGTCCGTCGACGGGCGGACGAGAGGCGAGGGAGATTCCTGCCGAGGGCACACGATATTTTCCTCGCGTTGGTGTTTTTGTTTTGTTAAGATGGTCCGCGACGGGCCGTTAGCTCATCTGGTAGAGCGTCCGCATGGCATGCGGGAGGTGACCGGTTCAAGTCCGG
>MFKY01000005.1:0-13234 GCA_001781175.1 Candidatus Kaiserbacteria bacterium RIFCSPHIGHO2_01_FULL_55_37 | reverse complement strand
AAAGCAAGACTCTGGACGGCACCGAACGGAGGTGTAGAATCTGCGCGCCACCGTAGCTATGAAAGCGTCAACTATCAACCTGGTACTGATGGCGATGGTCTGCGTTTTCGTTGTTCTGATCATCGCATCCTCCCTCCCGAAAGCCTCTGTGGCTGAACCGGTCGCTATTGCCACGTCCACCCGGCCGGGTTGGAGTGTTTATACGAACAAGCGGTACAATTTCACTTTTGAATACCCCGTCGGTTACAGGGTCGAGGAACGGGTCGGCGGTTTCTTTGTCATATCCGCGCCGGATGAGCGTGTACCGCAAAGCGGTATAAGCATCGATATCCGGTCGCAAGGTCTTTTCGTCACGTATCCGGGAGCGCTCGAACAGGTCGAACGTGCTCTCACAGTGTCGAGCGATACGAATATCGGAGACTGGCGCGTCTTTACGGGTACCGGCAAGGAGGGCATGATATCCGGAATCGAATTTAAGCAGGCGGTCATGCGGATCGCATCGGGCGCCATCGTCGCGGAGACCATCAACAGGGAGCCGTACAAAAGTATATTTGACGACGTCGTCGGGTCGTTCAAGTTGGTAAGGTAAAGCACTTCCGACTTATCAGCACCCCCCGATATACAATTTCTTCCACCCCTTTATACTGTCTCAATGGAATCGGGCCGCAGGATTTTCATGCTCGTGGGAAATCCATGCCTTGAGGGCTTCACGGGGGAACTTGCCGACGCCTACGAACACGAAGCGCGCGCGGCAGGCCATGAGGTCAAGCGGCTTAATCTCGGGGAGTTGCAATTCGATCCCATCCTCCACAGAGGGTACGAGGTAATTCAGCCTCTTGAGCCGGATCTTCTCAAGGTGCAGGAGTACGTGCGATGGTCTGACCATCTGGTCGTCCTGTACCCGAATTGGTGGACGAGTATGCCGGCACTCCTTAAAGGTATGTTTGACAGAATGTGGCTTCCTGGGTTCGCGTTCTCTTTTGACAAGAAAACTCACGACGTTGTAGAATTGTTGAAGGGAAAGACAGCGCGCGTGATCGTTGTTGACGGCGCGCATAGCCCTTTCATGACGCGTCTTAAGTACGGTGATTACACGAATGAGATATCACGGGGAATTCTCGGTTTCTCCGGCTTGGACGTGTACGTAACCACTATGGGTCCGTGCGAGCATCCGGACAGGGAAAAGCACGATGCATGGGTCAGTGAGGTGCGCGAGTTCGGAACTCAGGGTGCGTAAATTAAGAGGTGCTCCGTGATAAAAATAGTTCGCCACTCCAATTTGGACTCACTCTCGCCGTCTCGTCACCGCGAAAGACAAGAAACTCCGAAGGAAACGACCGCGCGATAGCGGGGCGCTGCTCTTCATCCGAAAGAAATAGAGCCGAGGTCACGCAGTCGGCAGTCCATGCGTTCTTTGCAACAGCTACGGCTCCGACGACACGCTCAATAGGCGTTCTCAGGAGCGGGTCCACGATGTGATGCCACGTATCCCAGCGGCGGCGGAAGCTGTCCGACACCGCGATACCTTGGTCTTCGAGCTCCACGACGCCTGCCGCCGTATCGGACTTTCCCGGGTATTCGAGAGCGACGTGCCACGCTTCTCCGCCGCGTTTCTTCGTGCCGTACATATCCCCGCCGCCGTCGACAAGATAATGCCGGTGGCCGTACTGCTCGAGTATCCCCGCGACTCGGTCGATACAGTATCCTTTTCCTATTCCGCCGATATCAAAAACAACAGGACCGTCGATGGTGAGCTCTCTCCCCATAAGCGACCATGCCGGCAAAACGAATTGTGCTGTACCCTGTCTGGGCGTCATACTGTGCGCCGCGTCATAACCGGCCTCTTCAAGTAGTCCGCCAACCGCCGGGTCGTACCTGCCTCCGGTGAGGCGGCGCAATTCGTCCGCGCGCGAGAGGAGCTTCGCGAATTCATCCGAAACGGGGTACGTACCTGCTGCGGCATTTCGAAACGCGCAGGTTTCAGAACTAAAAAGGAAGCGGGAAAAGCGCTCATTAAAGGACCCGACATGAGCCAGCACGGAAATCCGCGCATCCTCGCTCAAAGGAGCGCCGTCTGTGAGAATGCACCATTTCGTGCCTATCCCTTCGAAGGTGAATCCGGCACGCTTCTTATCCATCACGGTCATTCCCTAAAGCTGCGCTTTCAGATTGGGCAGCGCTGCATTGAATGCGGCTGTTGTGAGGGAAGACTTCCCGATGCGGTCGACGGAGTTGAGCTCGCTCAACTTTTTTCCGCGGATGACAACCAACAGCTCCTGAGAAAATGCCTGTAACTTCTCCGTCGCGGCATCCCCCTTCAGCACATCGGTGGTTCTAACCGCTTCAATTGCTCCGTTTGAGTCAATCGTAACGGCAAAACGCACTTTGTCCGTGCTCTTCGGAGTTTTGTACTCTGCAACTACGCTCACTTCACGTGCGGCCTGTAGGTTCGGTTCATTTGCCGATTGGAGGGCACCCCTCATACCGGACGACTGCGCTAGGGGAGACCCAAACCGGTATAGAAACAGAGCAACGACGGCGATTACGAGCACTCCGATAGCAATACTGCGCGGCATTTTTAGGAGGCGTCTCATATCAGCGATAGTAGCGCCGGTCCCGCAGAAAGCAATCGGACTGTCCACAGCCGTGAGCAATACGGGTCATGGCCGGACGCAGCGGAAGTTATCCCCAGAAGCTGCGGTTTTCAATTGTAATTACCCCAGTATTTGGCTTACTTAGGCTACATGAGTGTGTACGAGTTGCTTCTCATCATGCATATTATCGGCACCGTCCTTGGCGTCGGTTCGGCGACGTTTGCGGAGATACACTACACGCGTTTCAGCAGCGACGACATCATAACCGACGACGAACGCAAGACTCTCGCGACAACATACACGGTCATGCGTACGGGACTTTTTCTGCTCGTTATTTCCGGTTTCGGATTTTTGCTCTACTTCCGGCTCACCGAGTACACGGACATTCTCACGAGTCCGGTGTTCTGGGCCAAAATGACCGTGGTCGGTGTGTTGGTCTGCAACGCGCTCCTCCTACAAGCACGACTGATGCCCTTCCTCATCGGGACCGCCGTGTCGCTCACGTCGTGGTATGCCGCCCTCACGCTCGGGGTTCTGCGCGAAATCAATGCTTCTTACTTTGAAATACTTGTGTACTACGCGGTTGTTACCGTACTCGTCGCTCTCGGATTACGATGGATACGCGCCCGCACGCACGCGCCGAAAAAAGTATGACGACCACCCTTGCCGTCATGCTCAGTATCCACGTCATCGGGGGTGTTATCGCCATCGGTATCCACAACGTCGTGCTCATGCACCTCCTCAAGAAAACACCGGACTACGTTTTCATCTCGCGTATTGCGTGGTCGGCGGTGGCGTTGTTCTTCCTTTCCTGGGCAACGTCTGCGTACTACTACGTGACGTATTACGGCACTGCCGTTAAGCCGCGCATCATCGCGGGGGCCGCGCCCTTCGCACACACGTTCTTTATGGAAACGAAAGAGCATATCTTTCTCGTGCTGCCGTTCGTCGCGCTCTCCATCGCGCTGTGCGCATCGTACTTGCGGACAAATCCGGACGACGCGCTCCGGAAAAGCACCGCATTTTTGACATTCGTTGCACTCGGTATCGGCGTGGCGACGGCCGTATCCGGCATGCTCGTCTCAGGCTCAATATGAATCATCCTGAATTACCAACATGGGTCCGTTCAGTTGCTATCGCGACGATTATAACCGCGCTCATGCTTGCCGTGCTCATCGTCGCCGCGGAAGAAGTTCCCGCACTAAAGGATTGGCTCAAGGCGACGTTCTATCACCACTGGCTCGGCAAGGGGGCTCTCGCACTCGGAGTGTTCGCGGTTGTGAGCGTTGCGCTCTCGAAGCAGCGCAGTGCGACGCGGCTTTCCACCGTTATATTCTTCGAGGCCATTGCCGTGTGCGTCTCGGTCGGTATCATCGCCGGATTCTTTTTGCTCCATTTGCTCAAGCTTGTTTAACCGCCGGAGGCAACGGTACGGGGCGCATCATCCAGCGCTCAATGTCGGCGAGCGTGCCGCCCACTTTCTTGCCGGGGTTGAAGATGTTTTGCGGGTCAAAGATGCGCTTGGTCTCGGCGAACAACTCCAGAATTTTCGGAGAATACATCATCGGTAAGAACGGCGTACGTATAATGCCGTCTCCGTGCTCGCCCGTAATCGAGCCCTTGTACTTTGCCACCAGCTCGTAGATCTTGGGCGTGAGCTCCATGATGGCTTTGCGGTGCGCGGGATTAGAAAGATTTACGAGCGGGATGATGTGAAAATTGGCGTCGCCGATATGACCCGCTATTGTATGCATCAGGTCGTATTGTGAAAGGAGCGCGTTCAACTCCGGTAGAAATCGCGGATAATCATCGGGGTGAACGACGATGTCGTCGATGAACGGCGCAGCGTGCAGGCCGTGCACGTGCTTGCGCAGAAGTGCGAAGCTTTCGCGGCGTATCTTCCAGTATTTCTTTTCCATCGTTCCGAGCGCGAATTGCGTGCGGACAGAGAGGTCCGCAAGCGCCGCCTGGGCCTTGTGGGCTTTGCTCTGAGCCTCCTCGTCCGTATCCTCGGCGAATTCCGCAAGGAGAACGAGCTGAGGGACGCGCCGCGTAAAGAGTGCCCAGACCTCCGGCAAAAATGCGAGCGCTAGCGAGAGGGTTTGCTTGAAATTCAGGTGCTTGAGGAATTCATACCCGTAGCGTGCGGCGAGTTTGAACGTGTGGTCGTCGTACGATTCGAATGACTCGGGGCCGAATTCGCGTACACGCCGGACTATCTCGGGCAGTTTCCCCATGTCGGAAAGGAAAATGACCAGCATGGCGTGATGAGGCTTTGTCTTCACGAGCGAAACGCGGGCCTTTGTAATGATACCGAGCGTGCCCTGCGAGCCGACGATAAGCTTGGTGAGGTCGAACGTTCCGCGTTCTGGGTCTATCACGTTCCACAGCGCGTAGCCCGCCGAGTTTTTTGTCACGTTCGGGCGGGCCGCCGCAATAACGTCGCGGTTCTTGGTGAGAAGCTCGTCCACACCGCGGTAAATTTCTCCTTCGAGCGTCTGCTCCGCTTTCTTGGTCTCAAGGTCCGGCGCCGAAAGCGCGTGGAACGTCGCCTGCGAGCCGTCGGCGAGTACCACGTCGAGCTCTTGTACGTACGCGTCCATCTTGCCGTAGCGCAAAGTCAATTCGCCGCCTGCGTTGTCCGCTATCATACCGCCGAGCGCGCACATCTCGCGCGATGCGGGGTAGGGAGGAAGTATCGAGCCGTTTTTCGCAATCGTCAGTTTTTCAAAATCACGGTAATAGATGCCCGGTTCGGCTATAGCAAAGTCGGGACCGACCTCATGCATTGCATTCATGTATTTCGTGAACGAAACGACCACGGAGTCAGTGAGAGGACCCCCGGACATGTCGGTCCCGGCGGCGCGCGCCGTGAGCGAGATGTTCTCGCCGCGTGCCTTCGCTTCCGCCGCGAATCGCACAAGTGCCGCTACGTCGTCGGCGTCTTTGGGGGAAACGATAAGAGAGGGCTTGCGCTCGAAGATGCTCGTATCACGGCTGAATTTCTTGAGAGTCTCGGGGTCGTTTTGGATGTCGCCTTTAATGAGTGGCGCTATCGCGACGCGTAAATCCATCGGTACAGTATACCCCGTGAGATAAGAACACGGCGTACTATTACCTAAAAAAGTGGAGAAAAGACGCGTAATCAGTGTCCGTTTTACGGGCCTATCTCATGGGATATATCAGCTCATTCTTCTACGGCTTGCAGCAGGTGCAAAAGCCGTAACAACCGGACGAGCCGCAGCGACTGGGTAAGCGGCGTCGTTACAGGAATGGCGGCGAGCAGTACCCATGAGTGATATTTTAGGTACGTCATTCTGTTTTTTGCGATGTAAAGCTTGACCCCGAACTCCGCGAGAAACACTACTGCGATAACGAGGTCAATGATGCCGAATATAAAAACCTGATTCGGCGTCAGGTCGTCCGTGAGTTCGCGGACCAGCATGTACCCGCTTACGAGTGCAAGCGAGCCCATGACCATCTCGAGCCACAAATGGTGGCGGGAGACTTTCTTCTTTGCGACCATACGCTACAGCGTACTACACAACCGGCGCGATATTTGGTTTATCAACCGAACTCGATAGTTGCCGGTGGTTTGTCACTGATTCGGTAAACGACAGCAGCGACTTCGCGCACTTCGTTCGTTATGCGACGGGAGACTTTCTCAAGGAATTCGTAGGGGAGCTGAGCGAACCGCGCGGTAAAGCCGTTGACACTCCACACAGCCCAAAGTGCCACCACGTGGCCGAGGCCGGCCCCGTCGCCTTTACTTTCCGTGTGTTGTGAATGCGTGAGCGTTGCGCCTGCTTGCCAGACTGTCTGATAGAGATTTGCCGCACGCAATTCTTCTATATAAATGCCATCAATTGCCCGTGCGACGCGCAAACTTTCGGTCGTTACTTGACCCTCAATGCGGACGACCAGTCCGGGGCCGGGGAAGGGATGACGCACGAGCAAGTCTTCGGGGACGCCGATATCGCGGCCTATGGAGCGGGCGGAATCTTTGACCTCGGTCTCAAGCGGGGAAAGTTCTGGGACGGAAAAGCCGAGCTTCACGTTGTGATGCACTTTGATTTCTGCCACACGAGCCCCCGTCGCATGTCCGTGCCCGCTTTCACGCACGTCGGTATAGAGGGTGCCTTGAGCGATGAAGTCCGCCCCGAAATCTCGTATTTTTTCTTCCAGTACTTCTTTGTAGACACCGCGCATAGCGATGCGCTTCTCGCGCATGGTCATTTTGCCTTTCAGCGCCTTTAGGAATTCCTTTGTGGCATCAGCGATCTCAACGTCTATCCAATCCTGTCCTCCGAAATATTTTTGCACATACGCTTCATCATCGGGGCGGTCGATTCCACGGATATACACACCCTTGAGTTTTGCACCCGATTCTCTCAAGAGATACGCGACCACGGAAGAATCCGAGCCTCCGGAAAGCGCGATAAGCACTTTCTTGCCGTCGACGAGTTTCTTGAGTCCGTCAATTTTTGCCTGCGCGACGCTGTGGGCGGGGAAGCGGTCGGTGATACCGCATATCTTTATGAAATTCTCGTACATTTTTGCACCTTCAGTCGTGTCAGTCACTTCCGGGTGGAATTGCACGCCCCAAAGATGTTTGGAATGTCCTGCCGCGATTTCGGCGTTGTCGGTCGAGCCGAGTACCTCAAACGGCGCGTCGGTAATAGCATCGCCGTGGCTTTCGAGCACCTGCGTTTCTTTTGCAACGTCACCAAAAAGCGGGGAGTCGCCTTTGACATGGAATGTATGAACGCCGAATTCACGTTTTTCCTGCAGTGACACTTCTGCTCCTACATGTTTGGCCCACATCTGGAATCCGAGACACACGCCAAGCGTCGGGATGCCGAGGTCGAAAATGGCGTTGTCGAAAGGCGGCGGTTCGTCATACGCGACTGAAACCGGTCCGCCGGAAAGAATGATTCCCGCAGGCGCTACTTTTTTTACATCATCAGCCGTTACACTGGCCGGGTCGGCGACGACGGCAAATACGCCGAGCTTCGCGAGTTGCTGGACAATGAGATGGTCGAACTGCGACCCCATCGAAAAAAGGAGAATGAAATGTTTGGTCTGGCGCACGCGCATCTCCTCGGCAATCTCTTCAAGCACTTCGGGACTCGCAGACTTGAAAATGCTGAGCATGGACCGATAATATCACGACCACCGTATCAGGGCTATAATCAGGAGTATGGAAGGGGAACCGAATCATTTGTTCAGGTCAGGTCAAATGCACCATTACCGGCAACTACAGGACCGGATCGTGCGGACGGAATCCGCACTGATTGACTGTCAGAAAATGTTGCAGGAGCTCAGCGCGGATATTCAAACCGACGAAACGGAATTAGCGACCCTCAAGGGGAAGCGCGAGCAGCACGCAACTCCGTCACATCAGACGGGCCTTCTCGACCTGGAGAAGCGGGCGGAGGCGACGATCAGAGTGCGAAAGTTGGAGAGACTGAACCTCATTAATATAGTTCACAGGAATCAGACGGAGATGGAGGCATTGCGGGCAGAGCAAAAGGGTTTGTTGTTTATGGATCCGGCTTACGGCTCCAAAGAGCGCCCCAATTAACATCCCCGGATATTGACCGGATGTGACCCTTTAGAGGGGTTTCTCCCGCGCTTTTTTGCGTGTGGATAAGTAGGTTGCGGTCGTGTATAGTGGTATATACTTTATCGCAGTGGGATAGAGTGGGAAATATGGCAAATCTGCTAATTGGTGAATACGAACACACGCTCGATGAAAAGAAGCGGGTCTCGCTTCCGAAAGTCTTCCGCTTTGCGATGGGGAAGAAGATAGTCGTGACGCGCGGGTTCGACCATTGTCTGTACGCATATTCGCGCGACGCGTGGGATGTCGTTGCGAAGAAGTTGCAATCGTTGTCGATGGTAAATCCCGACACGCGCGGATTCAACCGGTTCATGCTTTCGGGCGCAGCGGAGGTCGATGTGGATGGGGTGGGGAGAATACTCATTCCGGACCATCAGAAAGAATTCGCGGGCCTGAAGAAGAGAGTCATATTTGCGGGTATTTCGGATCACGTCGAAATCTGGAACTCGGAGGCGTGGAATACCTACAAAGCGCTCATCGAGAAGAACGCCGACAAGATGGCGGCAAAACTCGATTCCATAGGCGCTCTCTAATTCCCGCTATTTGGCGGCATCAGATTGCTGGAGAATTTCAATAACGTCATGCGCACACGACGCTCTCAATTCTCCGGCAATCCGATGCAGTCAGGGCATCGAAGTGTTCTTTTACATGAAGCAATTGAACAGTTGGCGATAGAGCTGAACGATACGGTCGTCGATGCAACACTCGGCGGCGCAGGACATGCGCTCGCGATCGCACAAAAGCTCGGCAAGGGAGGAACTCTTATCGGGATAGATGCCGATCACGATGCGATAGTTCGAGCTCAAGAAGCGCTCGCAGATGTTGTACCCAAAGTGCACCTCGTCGAAGGAAACTTCCGCGACTTGAAAGCGCAGCTCGACAAACTCGGCGTCGCAAACATAACGAAAGCCCTCTTCGATCTTGGGTGGAGCTCATACCAGCTCGACTCCGGAAGAGGATTCTCGTTGAAGGCCGATGAGCCGCTTCTCATGACCTACTCAAAAGATCTCGGCGCGCTTACGGCGGCAAGGATCGTCAATGAGTGGGCGGAAGAATCGCTCGCGGATGTCTTGTACGGCTGGGGCGAAGAGCGGTACTCGCGGCGCATTGCGAAGAGCATCGTGCAGAGGCGCGAAACAAAGCCTTTCACGACGGCACGGGAGCTGGCGGAGACCATTTATGAGGCGGTGCCACCGAGGTACCGTTTCGGCAAAATCCATCCCGCTACGCGCACATTCCAGGCCCTCCGAATCGCGGTCAACGACGAACTGGGGAGTCTATCGCAAGGTCTCGGCGGTGCGTGGCAAGCGCTTAGCCGCGGCGGACGTATAGCGGTGATTACGTTCCACTCTATAGAAGACAGACTGGTCAAACAGACGTTCAAGCAATGGGAAGAGGCGGGGGAGGGCAAACGGATAACCCCGAAGGACAGCAAGCTGCCTACGGGGCAGGCAAAAAAGTTTTTCGTTGTACCGACAAAAGACGAAGTGACAAGTAATCCCCGCGCCCGCAGCGCAAAACTTCGTGTAATCCAAAAAATATAAAACCATGAGAGCCCGTATACATAAGATAAGTAAATATGCCCCTTCGATATTCCAGGGGAGATTTAATTTTTCATCCGCGCAACACGGTGTGTCTCTTTCGCTGGAACATCCCGCAGAGTCGATAGCACTTCGTGTACTTTCTGCCGCGCTCATCCTCGTCGTGTGCGGCTATTTGTATTTTGTCACGGCGTCAATCTTGAACGTCATCGCCCGCAAAGAGGCGCTCACGCGCGTCGCGCTCATTCAAGGGACGATAGGGGGCTCGGAGCAGCGTTACTTTGAACTTTCTAAAGGTATTTCGCCCGAATCCGGGCCCGCGCTCGGGCTCGCACCTATCGGCAAACAGGCTTACGTCTACCGTCCGGGCAACATCGGAGCTGCTACAATTGCCCGTAATGAGATCTAGCAGGTATCGCTCGCGGGTATGAAAACGCGATTTGTCCTCCGCACGCGGATACTAGCGGGATGTTTTGTCTTTGCGGCGCTTCTCTTTATCGGACAGCTGTATCTCGTGCAAATTGTCCGCGGGGTCGAATACCGGGATAAGGCGAGCGCTCGCTATGTCAAACAGGGTTTTGATACTGAAAACCGGGGCAACATCTACTTCACTACGAAAGACGGAGAACTTGTGTCGGCAGCGGTGATGCAGACGGGATGGCGCATCGCCATAAAGCCAGACGAACTCCCCGACGCGGATAGCGTGTATGCGCAATTGAGCGCTTTGACGCCGATCGACAAGGAGCGTTTTTATGCGTATGCGGCAAAAAAAGGGGACCCCTATGAAGAGATAGCATTTCGTGTGCCGGATGACGTTGCGCAGAAGATACGACCCCTCAAAATACCCGGGCTTCTGCTTGTGCGGGATCAGTGGCGGATATATCCGGCACACGAGCTCGCTGCACAGACCGTCGGATTCGTCGGGTATCAAGGAGATAAGCGCGTCGGAGTATACGGACTTGAAAAAAGCTGGCAGGATACGCTCGTAGAGAGACGGAGCGGTTTGTACGTGAATCCGTTCGCCGAGATATTCACGAATCTGCGGGCGGTCGCGTCGATAAATCCCGCGGGTGAACGGGGGTCCATCGTGACCTCTATCGAACCTTCGGTCCAGCGCAATCTGGAAGAGGTACTCGGCGAGATTATGAAAAGTTATACGCCGAATCTCGCGGGCGGCATCATTATGGATCCGCACACGGGCGCAATAATCGCTATGGCCACCCGCCCCACGTACGACCCGAATACGTACAGCACCGTCGCGAACCCCGGAGTCTTCCGCAACGCGCTCGTCGAGAGCACATTCGAAATGGGCTCCATCATGAAACCGCTTACGATGGCCGCAGGTATCGACAAGGGAGTAGTAACGCCTACAACCACGTACAAAGATACCGGCTGCATCGGGAAGAGCGGAAAGAAAGTCTGCAATTCCGACCAAAAAGCGCACGGCCTTGTCAGCATGCAAACAGTGCTGAATCAATCGCTCAACACAGGAGCGTCTTTCGTCGTCGACAAGATAGGCCACGAAGTTTTCAGCGCATTCTTGCACGACTTGGAGCTCGGCAAAAAGACGGGCATAGACCTGCCGAGCGAGGCTGCGGGGCAGCTCAAGTCGATAGAGAACGGTTACGACCTCGACTACGCGAGCGCTTCATTCGGACAGGGAATATCCGTCTCCTCTATCGAGATGATACGTGCCCTCTCTACGCTTGCGAACGGGGGAGTACTCCCAAATCCGCACATTGTTACCGGCATCAAGCTGACCAACGGCATCACACGCTCCATCAACCCGGGTACCGGCCCGAGGGTCCTGAGCGCTAGCTCCACGGAGGCCGTGACCAACATGCTCATCGAGACGTATGATACGGCGCTTATCGGGGGCGCATTGAAACAGGAACACTACTCGCTCGCGGCAAAAACCGGCACCGCGCAGATCGCGAAACCCGGCGGCGGGGGATACTACACGGACCGCACGCTCCACTCGTTCTTCGGCTATTTCCCCGCACGTGACCCGAAATTCATCATCTTTCTCATTGCCGTCGAACCGCACGGCCAAGAATTCTCCGCCGCGACACTCTCGCGCCCGTTCTCCAATCTCGCAAAATACCTTATCAACTACTACAACATTCCGCCCGACCGCTGAACCTATGATATCCGTTGACTTCAGTTACGCGTACATTGCATTTATTCTCTTTTTCGGCTTCGTCTGGTTGTCCGTGTTCCTTGCGCGACCAGATTTGCGCAAAGAGATTCTGTTCATGTCGTTCGTGTGCGCACCACTCGGAATACTGGGAGACTTTTTCTACAGGTACGATTACTACAATCTTCCGAACCTGAACGGTACATACTGGTACCTGTATTCGTTCGCTCTCGGTTTCATATACGGAGGAGTGACCGCAGTGTTGTATGAGGAGCTGGTCAGGAAACATCACACAACCCGGCGTATCCGGAGGATGCTCGAACATCCGTGGTGTTTCTGGGGAGTATTACTTTCGGGAAGTTTTGTCATGGTCGTCGGGACGTTTATCCTCCGTATAAACTCACTCTACGTTTCTCTGCTGGTTATGGCCGTTGCCGGGTTGTGGATTGTTGTTCACCGGCGCGATTTGCTTATCGAGGCGCTCGGGAGCGGAGCCGCTCTCTGTGCCGTCACTTACATATTTTATGGGGGGTTTCAGGTCGCCTTTCCCGGTGTGTTTGAATCGCAGTGGAATATTGCCGACCTCAGCGGTGTACTGATTGCAAATGTACCGCTGGAAGAATACTTATGGGCATTCACGTGGGGGTTTCTCGCAGGACCTGCCTATGAGTACGTCGTCGGTTTCCGCTTTGCCCTAGGGTCTTCCGTTTCTCGCCGGACGGCTAGCGGCAAGTGACAGGCCTTATCCACAAAGGAACACTCTCATATTCTTAAGAATGTGAGAGTATAACGAGATGGCGGAAAAGAAGCTAAAGGGGCCCAAGAAACTTGAGCGACATTTCAAAGGCGTTTCGAATCACCGCCGGATTCAGATACTTATCCTGATAGCGAAGCATCCGGAAATCACACTCTTTGATATCGTTGACGCGGTCAACGGAAATATGAAGACGATCTCGGAACACGTTCGGCGTCTTACGCTGGCGGGTTTGGTGGAGAAGCGCTACTCGGGCAGGGAAGTCCGGCATGTTCTTACTCCCTACGGGCGGACGTTCTATTCGTTCATAGAAACATTCTCACGTTCTTAAGAATGTGAGAGTATGGCGAATACCAATATCGGAAAAGTGGAAATTTCTTTGTTTTACGGTACTATTTCGCACGTAGCGGCCCTATCGTCTATCGGTTAGGACACAAGCTTCTCAAGCTTGGAAGCCGGGTTCGATTCCCGGTAGGGTCACAAGTACAGAGACAAGATTCGATTCGGAGTGGTTTTCTTTGGCCGCCAACAAAGAAAACCACTGATTTTGGGGCACGCCGCGCGCTTCGCGCGCGTGGAGAGTGA
>MFKY01000004.1:24015-34675 GCA_001781175.1 Candidatus Kaiserbacteria bacterium RIFCSPHIGHO2_01_FULL_55_37 | reverse complement strand
GCCGAACTCCCGGCCTACTTCTTCCAATGTGTAGCAAATCCCCTCGTCGGTGAGGCCGTTGCGCATTTCCAATATCTTGCGCTCCTTCGGCGAAAGCTCTTCGAGAATTTCTGTCATCTGCTCGTTGAGAATCCTGCGTGAAGCGTCCATGTCGGGCGAGGCAATCGTATCGTCGGCGATGAAGCTGCCGAGGGTGGAGCGCTCGTCGTCGTCCTCGCCTACAGGAGATTCGAGCGAGACGGTGTCCTGATTTATCTTTTGAATGGTATAGATTTTGTCTATTTCGATACCCATTTCCGCGGCTATCTCCTCGGGTAGCGGGTCGCGGCCGAGGTGCTGGTTGAGCTCGCGCACCTTTTGCTTGTACTTGGCGATGGTTTCCACCATGTGTACGGGGATGCGGATGGTGCGGCTCTGGTCGGCCAAAGCACGGGTGATGGCCTGGCGAATCCACCAAGTGGCGTAGGTCGAGAATTTGTAGCCCTTGGTGTAGTCAAACTTATCCACGGCTTTAAACAAGCCCAAATTACCCTCCTGAATGAGGTCGAGGAGTGTGAGGTCGGGGCTGCGGTTTACGTATTTCTTGGCGATAGAGACGACGAGGCGGAGGTTGGAACGGGCGAGAATGTTGCGGGCTTCGTTGTCTTCCTGAAGGATGCGTTTCGCGAGGTCTTTTTCCTGCTGACCGTTCAAGAGCGGATACTGACCGATTTCGCGCAAATACATTTGCACGGAGTCGTAGCCCGCGTCCGAGCGGCGATTTTGCAATTTCTTGCTCGCCAATACGGAATCGGCGGAAGTATCTTCGAGCATGCCGCCGCCTTCGAGCACATCAATGCCCGCGACGGAGAAGCGGTCGTAGATTTCCTCGAGCAACGAGACGTTGTCCTCAATCGTCGGGAACTCGCGGAGGATTTCGTCGTAGGTGATGTAGCCGCGCTCCTTGCCCATCGTGATGAGTGCCTCGACTTTATTTTGCCGTTTGTCGCCCGCGCCTTTTTTCGTCGAGGCGGAAGCGGAGGCCGCTTTCTTGTGTCGCGCTTTCGCTGCTTTTGCGCTCCTCTTGATCGCGCGCGCCTTCTTGGCGGCCGCGCGCTTTTTTGTACGCGAAACGCGCGCCTTGCGCACGGGTCCCTTGGCCGTAGTCCGGCCACGGGCGAGGCGTTTCGCGCACTTTACCGCTTTTCGCTTTTTTTGTTTCTTTTTTTTCATGCTCCAAAAAGTAGGCCGCGAGGAATCTCTTCCTTATAGAAGGTCGTTTGAATTCATATAGTCTTACCGGGGACTGTGCTTATCTGCGTGAGAATAAGCCGTTTGGAAGACCAAGCGCAGCAGTCTACACGTTCTCGTGTAATAGTGCAATGCGAGTTGTCAACAGTTTACACACACCCATGAGGCGGTCTATTTCATCTTCGTCCTTGCCGTTTTCAGCCTTCTTTAGAGCCATTGTAGCGTCATCGAGTTCTGCGGCGAGAAGCTCCTTGAGGATAACTAAGAGAAGCGCTTTGGTCTCGCGTTCGGGGTTGGCGCTCTTGCCATGCAGCTTTTCTGCAGAAAAGCGCAAGGCCTCCCGCTCCCCTTCCGAGAGGGTCGCAAGAGCTGCAAAGGATTCGGGACCTACGGCGGCCTCCAAATCGCGCGCATATCCCGCCACATCTATTGAGGGCTTCGTAAGCGACTGCTGCCAGAGGAGGATTGCGAACGCCTGCCGTGCCCTTCCGAAGCCTCGTGCGAAGGAGGGCTTCGCTCGAGACCTGTCCTCCTTCGCTAAAGCTTCGGAGGACGACTGCGAATTCGCATTCGCAGTCGGCAACTTCGCGAGCGTCTCACTGACGGCCGCCTCGGACACGCCGAGCCGACGTGCAATTTCGTGTACGTGCTGCTCGCGGGCAATCGGACTCTGCATGTCGGAAAGGAACGGCAGCACTATCGTTTCCACCGCGCGGCGGAAGCGGTCTTTCTGCGGCAAATGCTCTTCGAGTACATCGAGGAGGAATGTGATGATGTCTTTTGAATCCCGTATCGCCTTTTTCCATGCATCCGCTCCCGATTTTCCTCCGGAGGAGGATCCGCCTCCGGCGGACTGAATCAGATCCGCGGGGTCGAGCCCCGTCGGAAGTTGAGCGACCTTCACATTGAGCCCGCCCTGCAAGGCAGTGCGCGCGGCGCGCCCCGCCGCCTTGATACCCGCCTCATCGGCATCGAGCGCGAGCACGATGTTCTCCGTCATGCGCTTGATGAGCGCCGCATGCTCGGGAGTAAAAGCGGTGCCCGAAACGGCGACGGTATTCGCCCATCCCGCCTGGTGCGAGGCGAGTAGGTCCATCTGGCCCTCTACCAAAACAGCGCAATTAAGCTTACGTATAGCCACTTTTGCCCTGTCGAAGCCATAGAGGACGCGGGATTTATGAAATAGAGGCGTTTCCGGGCTATTGAGATACTTGGGCGCATCGGGCGAGGCGGCTTCCCCGAAAATCCTTCCCGAAAAACCGACAACGCGTCCTGCGGAATCAGAAATGGGGAAGATTATCCTGTTGCGGAATTTGTCGGTCAGACTCCCCCGCTCATTCTTCTTGGCGACTCCCGCATCAAGAATCTCTTTGTCGGTGAATTTCTTCGCCCGCAGATGTTCGGATGCTTCGCACCACGAATCCCCCGCGAGCCCGAGGCGGAATGTCTTTATTGTCGTGTCGGTCATGCCGCGCTCTTTCAGATATTTCTTTGCGGCATCGCTCAAGCGCGATGTATAAAAAATAGTCGCCGCCTCCAGAAGCTCAAAGAGCCGCTCGCGTTCGTCTTTCTTTTCTTTGCCGCCGCGTTCGTATACCAATTCCACTCCCGCGCGCTCGGCGAGGACTTTCAGAGCTCCTTTGAAATCAAGCCCTTCGATAGCTTCGACGAATGAAAAGATATCCCCGCCGACATTGCAGCCGAAGCAGTGGTACGTCCCCCGCTCGGGCGACACGTGGAAAGAAGGCGTGCGCTCCGCATGGAAAGGACACCGCGCACGCAAAGATGCCCCCGCGCGCTGCAGCTTCACATATTGCGAAACCACATCGACAATTGATAGTCGGTCTTTGATTTGTTGAACTGTACCTGCCCCGTTAGACATACAGTACAAATGTAACAGAAAAGGTTCGTTTACAGCGCAGCACAAAGTTGGTCGTATTGTTTTGTCTAATGGGGTCTGCCATGAATCTATTATGCTCTTATCGAGGGCGATGGTAAACTTGCTCTACATTTGATTTATGGCATCGAAAAATCCGCTGGACTTCGGGGAAAATCTTTCAAGGCACTTGCACCGAAGAGAAGATGGGAAAAGCGGCGAACGGATGGCTGCGGAGCGTACACAAAAGGAGCATATTTTACAACTGTTACGGGATAACAAAGAGACCGTTGATAAACACTGGTGGGCGGCTAGAGGGAAAGGCCAACAGGCCTTCACTCTTCGGGCTGACCACCTCACAGCCCACGGCGTACTTACGGACATGGAAGTTGCGACCTTGATACGTAGATGGGTATTTGAGACCTACAATGATCGACTCGCCCTGGATAGGTATGATGGCGCCACAGGAAATATACGGTTTTTAGTCTCTGAGCCCGAAGAATGAGGTTGTAACAAAAAACCACCAAAAAGCGGACTTTTTGTGCTTCATCTTTTCCTGACTTACCGCTCCACTGACTCCTTTCGGCTCTGGCTTTCCGGCACTTCAGCTGGCGCTGAGGCGGCGAATTCGGCTTCCATTTGCGCAATCATCGCGTGCTTCTTGCTTCCCTTGAATCCCGTACCGGCAGGGATGAGGCGGCCGATGATGACGTTCTCTTTGAGACCAATGAGGCGGTCAACGGCGCCCGAGACGGCTGCTTCGGCGAGCTTGCGCGGCGTGTTCTGGAATGAGATGGCGGAGAGGAAGGATGCGCGTGTGAGCGAGACTTCGGTGATACCGAGCAAGAGCTGCTTGCCTTTGGCCGGCTCGCCCTCCACTTCTTTCTGTACTTTGTTGATGCGTTCGAATTCGAAGTCTGCGACGATTTCCCCGGCGGAGACTCCTGTGTCGCCGGAAGTGGTGACGGATACGCGTGAGAACATCTGCTTGACGATGACTTCCAGGTGCTTGCGTCCCGTAGACACACCCTGAAGTTCGTAGATGCGCGTGATTTCGTTGATGATGTACTGCTGCGCACGCTCCTTGCCTGCGAGCGAGAAGAGCTCGTCGAGGTCGGCGGAGCCGTCCGTGAGGAAGTCGCCCTTGGTAACGGTGGCGCCTTTCTTCACGAGGATAGTGCGGAGCGGATGAATGCGGTATTCGGTCTCTTTCTTCTGAGCTTTTGCCGTCTTGGCGGTAGAGGCCACGTCGGGGACAACTGTGATGACAGTTTCCTGGCCGTCCTTCTGGATATCGGCGATGATACCCGTAACGCGGGAAATCGTGGCGGGGAGTTTCGGCGCACGTGTCTCGAAGACTTCTTCGACGCGCGGCAGACCCATGGTGATGTCTCCGCCTGCGGTGGCGACTCCTCCCGTGTGGAAGGTACGCATCGTGAGCTGGGTTCCCGGCTCGCCGATGGCTTGCGCGGCGATGACTCCGATAGCCTCACCCACGTCGACTATCTCGCCGGTCGTGAGGTCCATGCCGTAGCACTTCTGGCAGACGCCGCGTGCTACTTTACAGGTCATCGGAGAGCGGACGGTGACTTCGGTCGCTTTGCTGTCTTCGATTACTTTCGCGTCGTCGCGGTTGATGAGGTGATTGCGCTTTCCGCCGAAGGCGGATCCGCCTCCGGCGGAGAATCCCCCAATATCTTCGGCGAGCACGCGGCCGTTCACACGGTCGGCAAACGAGCCGCCGATATTTTCTTTGCCGGGACGGTTGATGACGACTCCTTCTTTCGTACCGCAGTCATCTTCGAGGACGACGACGTCGTGCGCGACATCGAAGAGACGGCGTGTGAGGTATCCCGCGCGTGCGGTATTCAGCGCGGTGTCGGCAAGACCTTTGCGCGCACCGTGCGTCGAGATGAAGTATTCAATGGGAGTGAGACCCTCTTTGAGCGATGAGGTGATGGGAAATTCGATGATTTCTCCGCGCGGGTTTGTGATGAGGCCTTTCATACCCACCATTTGGTGTAACTGCACGACGGAACCGCGGGCGCCTGAGGTAATCATGTCGTGCACAGGCCCCGTGTTGTCGAGCGCTTCGACGACGTGCTTGCGCAGTTCGCCCGATACCCTGCCCCAAATCTCGACGGTCATGCGGCGGCGCTCATCTTCGGTAAGCAACCCCTGGTTGTAGTTCTCAAGCTCTTTCTGGGCATGTTCGCGGCCCTCTTTGACAAGTTTCTCTTTGACTTCCGGAATGACGACGTCGGAAATCGCCCATGTGATACCGGCGTAGGTCGCGTAGCGGAATCCGAACGCCTTAATTTTGTCTAGGATTGCCGGGATACCGTCGAGGCTGTAGTGCGTCACGAGGTTCTGCACGAGAGCACCCATGCGCTTGTTGGTGATTTCTTCGTTCAAGTACGGGAAGTCGCTCGGCAAAACGGAGTTGAAGAGAAGGCGTCCGACGGTCGTGTCGAACACTTTCCCCTCGTACTGCGCGTACTTTTTGTTCTCGGTCGGAAGCACCTTTATCTTCGCGCGCAAGTCAACCGCACCGAAATCGTGCGCGGTAATCGCGGCGTTGGTCGAAGGAAATGCGCTCCCCTCGCCCTTGAGACCGTCGACGGACTTGGTCATCCAGTAACAACCCAAGACGATATCGAGGAGCTTGGATGCGACGACGACGTCGCCGGAGCCCGGCTTCAGGATGTTCTTGTTGGCGGACATCATCATGCGCGCTTCCATCTGAGCGGCTTCGGAAAGCGGCACGTGTACTGCCATCGCGTCGCCGTCGAAGTCGGCGTTGTAAGCCGGACAGACGAGCGGATGCACCTGGATGGCGTTGCCTTCGATGAGGACCGGGCGGAACGCCTGGATGGACTGGCGGTGCAGCGTCGGTGCGCGGTTCAAAAGCACGTATTTGTCTTTGATGGCCTCTTCGAGGATTGGCCACACTTCCGGCGCCTCGTCTTCTATGAGGCGTCCCGCGCCGCGTATGTTGTATGCGAGTTCGCGCGCGAGGAGTCCCTGAATGACGAAGGGGCGGAAGAGCTCAAGCACCATGTGCTTCGGAAGACCGCACTCGTCGAGCGCCAAATCAGGACCGACGACGATGACGGAGCGGCCGGAGTAGTCGACGCGCTTACCGAGCAAGTTTTGGCGGAGGTAGCCGTGCTTGCCCTTGAGGTAATCAGCGAGTGATTTGAGTGCGCGGCGGCGACCACCGAGAATACCGAGTACGCCTGCACCGCGGCGCATGGAGTTGTCGAGGAGCGCGTCCACTGCTTCCTGGAGAATGCGCTTTTCGTTGCGGAGGATGACTTCGGGAGCGTGGATGGCGAGCAATCGCTTGAGGCGGTTGTTGCGGTTGATGACGCGGCGGTAGAGGTCGTTGAGGTCCGACGACGCGTGACGGCCTCCCTCGAGGGCGACCATGGGGCGCAGCGCCGGCGGCACGACAGGCAGGCGGGTCATGAACATCCATTCGGGACGCACACCCGCACGCTGCAGGCTCTCGGCGAGGCCGAGGCGTTTGCGGAGTTTGTCGCGGTCCGCTGCGCCCGAGTTTTCGTACTCTTCCTTCACCTTCTTGATGAAGACGTTGATGTCGATATTTTTCAAAATGCTGTAGAGGGCCTCGGCACCGATGGCAGCGCGAAACATCGCGCCGTATTTGACCGCGAAGAGGTGGTACGCAGCCTCATCGAGGACGACGCCCTGACGGATGGATTCTATCTCTTTCTTGGCCTTGGTCGCGCGCTCTTTGAGGTCGGTTTTTATCTCGGCGGTCGCGGCGGCTTTGTTCTTGGTCGCGAATTCGTGCTCCAACTCCTTAAGAAGTCGCTCACGCTCTTTTTCATCCACGTGCGTGACGATGTAGCCCGCGAAGTAGACGACTTTTTCCACTTCTGCGGCGGAGAGGCCGAGCATGAGTGCGATGCGGGACGGAATACCGCGCAGAAACCAGATGTGCGATACCGGTGTCGCGAGGTCGATGTGACCCATGCGCTCGCGGCGTACGATAGCGCGCGTGATTTCCACGCCACATTTTTCACAAACGATGCCGCGGAAACGGATGCCCCGGTATTTACCGCAGTAACACTCGTAGTCTTTTTCAGGCCCGAAGACGCGCTCGTCGAAGAGGCCGTTCTTCTCGGGTCGTTGAGTGCGGTAGTTGATGGTCTCCGGCTTGGTTATCTCACCGAAACTCCACTCGTGTACGCGCTCAGGAGAAGCGAGGCGCATTGCGACCGCTTCGAAGTCCTGTGGGATCATGTCTTTCTTTTTGATTGCCATACAAGAGTTTGATTAGAAGTTTTGTGAACCGCCTTTAAATTCGATGTCGATACCGAGACCGCGCAAATGTCTGACCAGGACATTGAATGTGGCCGGTGTATTGCTTTCTTCGATGCGTTTACCGCTGACTATCGCGTCGAATGCGGCCGAGCGGCCCAAGATGTCGTCGGATTTGATGGTTAGGATTTCGCGCAACGAATATGCGGCGCCGTAGCCGAGGAACGCCCAGACTTCCATTTCCCCCACGCGTTGACCGCCGTTCTGCGCTTTGCCGCCGAGCGGTTGCTGGGTCGTGAGCGAGTAAGGACCGATGGAGCGCATGTGTATTTTATCTTCCACCATGTGATGCAGTTTCAGGATGTACATGACGCCGACGGAAACCGGCTGTGCGAATGCTTCGCCTGTGCGGCCGTCGAAAAGGACACGCTTGCCGGTCTCTGCGACACCCGCCTTCGCAAGTTCGCCGCGGATTTCCTCTTCGGTTGCACCTGCAAAAGACGGCACAACGGCCTGGTAGCCGAGCATGTCCGCTGCAAGTCCCAGGTGGAGCTCGAGGATTTGGCCGAGGTTCATACGTGAAGGCACGCCGAGCGGTGTCAAAATGATGTCGACGGGATTACCCTGCTCGTCGAACGGCATGTCCTCTTCCGGCAAGATGCGGGAGATGACGCCTTTGTTGCCGTGACGGCCTGCGAGCTTGTCGCCGACCGATATGGTGCGGAGCTGTGCGACTTCGATATGCACGCGCTTGATAACGCCGCTCTCGAGCTGGTCGCCCGTCTCGCGCGAGAATACTTTGACACCGATGACGCGGCCGCGCTTGCCTCCTTCCATGCGCAGAGACGTGTCTTTCACGTCCTTGGCCTTCTCACCGAAGATGGCGTGCAGGAGGCGCTCTTCCGGCGTGAGCTGTGTCTCGCCTTTCGGAGTGACTTTGCCTACCAAGATGTCGCCCGAGCGGACTTCGGCGCCGATGCGGACAACGCCGTCTTCATCGAGGTTGCGGAGTTTGAATTCACTGACGTTCGGAATGTCGTGGGTCGTTACTTCGGCGCCGAGTTTCGTATCGCGGACCACACAGATGAATTCCTCCATGTGGATGGAAGTGAAGCGCGCCTCCTTGGCAAGCTTCTCGGAGATGACGATGGCGTCTTCGAAGTTGGCCCCGAACCACGGCAAGAAGGCGACACGGACATTTTGTCCGATGGCGAGCTGGCCTCCGACGGACGTCGAAGTGTCAGCAAGGACAGTTCCCTTTTTCACCGTGTCGCCGACATTGATGAGCGGGCGTTGGTGGAAGGTGGTGAAGCCGTTGGTCCGGGAGAAATTGACGAGTGGGTACTCCTTGGTCTTGCCGTCGCCGTTCTTGACCTTTATCATTTGCGCGTCTGCGTAGGTAACTTCGCCCGCTTCTTCAGCAACGACGAGACGGCCGGAATCGCGCGCAGCGGCAGCCTCGACACCGGTCGCAACGACGGGAGCCTCGGGTACCACGAGCGGTACCGCCTGCTTTTGCATGTTCGAACCCATGAGCGCACGGTTGGCGTCGTCGTTCTCGACGAACGGAATGAGTGATGTGGCGACGGAGAACGGCTGGTTGGTCGCGACCTCCATGAAATCCACCTGCTCGCGCTTCACGAGCGTCGGGTTGCCTTCGCGGCGCACTTCTACCATTTTGGGCGTGATGTGACCGGATTCATCTCGTGGGATGCCGGCGTGCGCGATAGCGTATTGCTCTTCTTCGAGTGCGTTCAAATATTTTATTTCCTTCGTAACGACTCCCTTCTCGACTTTCGCATACGGAGTCTCGATGATGCCGAATTCGTTGGGGCGTGCATAGAGCGACATGTGCAACACGAGACCGATGTTCTTTCCTTCCGGGGTATGAATGGGGCAGACGCGGCCGTAGTGTGAAGAGTGCACGTCGCGCACTTCGAGGCCCGCGCGTTCCGAGGTGAGACCGCCGCGACCGAGAGTCGAGAGTGTGCGGAGGTGTTCTATCTCGTCGAGCGTATTGTATTGCTGCATGAGCTGCGAGAGCTGGTCCGTCGTGAAGAATTCACGTATGGCAGCCTGGAACGGGCGCGGATTCACGAACGAGACCGGATTGGTCGTCTCGGCATCCACCATCGCCATACGGTCCTGGATATTGCGCTTCATGCGGGAAAGGCCCACACGCATGCGGCCTTCGAGGAGCTCACCGGCGAATCGCACGCGGCGGAAACCCAAGTGATCGATGTCGTCGGGAAGTGCTGCCGGGTCGGCATTTAGCTCCGCGATGTGGGTGATGATGCGGACCACATCGGCGAGCGTGAGGGTCGCATTGGCGAGGTCCTTCTCGGCGATGCCGAGGCCGAAACGGCGGTTGAAATGGAAACGTCCGACTCGCGAGAAATCGTATCTGTCGGGCGAAAGGATGGATGCGACGTGGTCGCGGGCGGATTCAGGCGTCGCTATATCCCCGTCGCGCAAACGGCGGTAAATCTCGACGAATGCCTCTTCCGGCGTGGTTGCGTGGTCGTGTCCGAGTGTCGCGGCGACCGCATCGCGTGCGAGCGGCGATTTCTCGAATTGCGCCAGGATGTCCTTTTCTGTCTTGAGTCCCAAAACGCGCAAGAGCGACGTCACGGGGAAGCGGCGTTTGCGGTCTATCTTTACGTAAATGCCGCCGTCGGCATCGGATTCTACCTCTATCCACACGCCTCGCGCTGGAATTATTTTGGCGGCGAAATAATTTTTGCCTTTGTAGGGAATGGATTCAAAGAAAACGCCGTACGAACGCGCGAGCTGCGGTACGACGATACGCTCGACGCCGTTGATGACGAATGTGCCGTGCGGGGTCATCCACGGGAAATCGGCGAGGAATATCTCTTGCTCCTTCTCTTCGCCGGTCGTTTTGTTCTTGAGTCGGACGACCATGCTAAGCGGCGCTTCGTAGGTCTTCATCGCGCGCTTCGCGTACTGCTCGTCCCAGCGCAATTCGCCAAAAGAGAATTTGACGAGCTTGAGCTCGAATTTTTTGCCGGAGTGGTCGGAAATCGGGGAGAATTCCTTGAACACGCGCTCGGCGCCCCCCTCCACGAAATCGTGGAACGATTTTATCTGCGCCTCAACGAGGGAGGGAAATTTCACCAGCGGCTCCTGGAACTTTCCGAAGTACTTCTGCGGTCGCACCGATTTGAGTTTTGCCATACCAATAGATTTCGCACACAAGCGCCCCGCGCGCCGTATGCGTGTTTTCAATATTTGCTTCTGTTAGTA
>MFKY01000004.1:10711-23998 GCA_001781175.1 Candidatus Kaiserbacteria bacterium RIFCSPHIGHO2_01_FULL_55_37 | reverse complement strand
TTTGCTTCTGTTAGTAAAAAAGTCCCCCAACCCTCTCTTACTCAAAAGCGCAACCGCAACTCAATCAGCTCTTGAAAGTCGGAAGAGTATAATCGAGACCCTCTATATAGTCAAGCAGCCGTGCATGAAGTACTTGTGAATCAGGCTTACGGGATGAGGAACCGGGCGCTTTTCAGCCTCCGGCTTCAACTCCCCACACACCGCATACCTTCATGCGCTCCCGCGTCATGGGTCCAATGCCGCTTTTCGTCGTCACAAAGTCCATTCCGTGCGCCTTCTGCCAACGCACGACAGCGCGCGCTGTGGCTTGACCATAGTAGCCGGAAACGATTGCTTCAGGATACAAGCCTGCATTCACCAGAAATTGCTGCAACTTTGACACCTCGCCATCCGTTTCTGCATCTCCTTTTCCGATCCAAAGGTTGCGCGTCAGCGTAAGGCACTCTTTGCCGCGCGAATCATAGTCGATGTACGAAGACGGCGAGCCCGGCTGCTGCGTTGCGTTTGTTCCACCCGACAGCTTTGCAATCAGATCCTGCAAGGTCTTTAATTGTGCCAACAGTGATGCAATTTTTGAGGTGGCATCAGTCTGACCGCTAGGATTACTCCCTTCAAAAATTCGTTCCGAGGGCGGGGCGGCGTCGTTGAAGGATATGACTTTATACCGTACTTGCGAAATGGTCGGGAATTGTTTGAGCGTCCGTTCAATCGAGCCCCGAACGAGCGGCGAGACCGCTGCATTGTCAAAGAATGGAAAGCCGATCTGGTTGAAGCTAACTGTCGCAACACCGTTCTCGAGTGTAATGCCACGATACCCATTCCTAAGGTATACATCGTTGCCGTTGATGTCTTTCGCCTGATAGCCGTTCTTCGCCAGTTCGTAAGAGTTGAAAGGAGAAAACATGAACCCAGGGCTTCCTTCTTCAAATTCCCGCCCATCCAAGGCTATCCAACAGTTCCCGCTTATCTCTGGATTCTTACACGGAGCGGCGCCACCATATGGACTTGAATCAAACAACGTGCGCAGCACTTGGTCTGCGACCCGACTCGTATACTTTGGCATCGGAGAGCTGGTAATAGAACCGAACGAATCCGGGCCCGACCCTTTCTGCGGGAAATACAATGTATATGTAATCGTAGGACCGCTCATGACGAGATCGCCCCGCGCATTCGTTGCGCCGCCACAGTAGTTTTTCGCGACTGCCAAAGTCTTCTCGCCGACCACGCCCGCTTCCGCATCAGAGCGTGACGTAATAGCGCCGTGCTTCATCTGCCACGAGATGAGTATATTTCTCGTCTCTTCGTCGAACGTCCCGCTGATGAATCCGCCCTTTCCGCTGGCATCCAGTCCTTGATTCATCAAATCCCGCTCACCGATCATTTGCTGGAGTCCGGCAATGGATCCGATGTCGCTGATGTTCGTGTCTTTGTCCCCGACACGAAGTGTAGACCAGCTGTTCAGATAATCGCACGGTCCGAGCATCGTCGCGCTCGCGGTCGTCGGTATGAGTGATACGGAAAGCAAAACCGCGACCAAGACGAAACAGGAGTTGGTAATGTACGACGCCTTATATAGTGACAACATGCAAATCATTGTAACCCCTTTTTGCGCCTCTTCCACTCCTCGATTTTGGCGTGATGGCCGGATTTGAGGATGGCCGGAACCTTATATTTCTTGCCTTTCCAGACGAGTACATCGGGGCGTGTGTAGACCTCAGGGCTCGATACGCGGCTCGCTTCCAGGGATTCAGCCTTGCCGAGGACTCCGGGCACGAACCTTGAGATGGCGTCTATCAGCGTCGCGGCGGGAAGCTCGCCTCCCGTAAGCACGTACGGCCCGACGGAAACTTTCTTCGCCTTTAGTATTTTTTGTACGCGCGCGTCGACTCCTTCGTAATGCCCGCAGATGAAAAGAACGTCTTTCTTCCCTCGGCCATTGCCACGGGCAGGCTTGGCGAGCTTCTTTGCCATCGCCTCGTCGAATTGCGCGCCGTCGGTCGCGAAGAATATCTTCTCCACACCCTTCTTATTCCCTACCGCCTTCTGTATCGCAAGGAGCATCGGCTCGGGTCGCAACACCATGCCTGGTCCTCCCCCATACGGCCGCCGGTCGACGCGTGCATCCTGTGTTCGTGAGCTTTTCCCGATGAACTTCTTCGGGTCGTAATATGAAATCTTTATTTTCTTCGCCGCGACAGCACGGCCAATGATAGAAGCCTTGAGATACGGCTCAATTGATTCGGGAAACAAACTGATTATATGAAAATGGATCATGTGCATTTTTCAACCCCAGAGAGGCGGCTCGTCTTTTTGGAGACCCCGCAGGGCTTGGCCCGAGGACAGTACATTTTTCAGCAGGAAAATGTTGTTCTCCAAAAAGATGAGTCGCCGAACGACCTACTCCCCCTTGAGGTCCTTGATGACATCGTCAACGGTCGTGTCGCGTACGTACGGCTCCGACGGCGCGCTCGGAGCCGAGGAGGGACGTTCGCCGCTCCTATCCGGCGCCATGCCCTGACCGCGTTCACTTCCCTCCGGTTCTTCAATCTTGAGATTCACGCGTGCGTCATTTTTCATGCCGACGACCCGCAGAACGGTGCGGATGGCTTTGGCGGTCGCCCCGCTGCGGCCGATGACCTTACCCATGTCGTCTTTGTGCACCGAAAGTGTGAGAAGCACCCCCATCTCGTCGACGGTGCGTGTTATCTTCACATCGCCGGGATGGTCCGCCAATGCCTTTACTACGTACTCCAAAAACTGCTGATCCTGTTCCATATCTGTCTTTCTATCTTCTAATAGAGACCTCTAGTATACCAAAACTACGCCTGGACGGGAGCCTCCGCCGGAGCCTCTGCGGCTGCTTCCTCCTTTTTTGGCTCTTCCGCGGCCTCCCCGGCTGGCGCCTCGGCGATGGGAGCTGTGGGCGCGGCTTCAGCTGCTACCCCCTCTTTGGCCGGCTCTTTGTATTTGGGGAGAACGTTTATCTTCTTCCCGTCGATGACCTTCAGCGATACGAGCATGTTGTGGACAGTGTCAGACGGCTGTGCGCCGACCGAAATCCAGTACTTAATTCGCTCTACGTTGAGCACCCGCTTCTTGCTCTTGGGGTCGTAGGTGCCGACTTTGTCCACAAATTTCCCGGCCTTCGGGCTCGCAGTATGTTCCACCACAACAATGCGGTAAGAAGGCGTATTGATGCGCCCGGTGCGTTGCATTCGTATCTTCAACATAAGTTGGGACACTGTACCCCATGAGGTAGAAATAGTCCAGTTTATGTACTCTGACATTCGTGCAGGTACAACTCGTTAGTTTGTATAATACTCGGAGTAATGCACCTCATGCGGTGTGCCAGATACGCATTGAAAATTAAACAGCCGACGCCCCGAAGCGGGCGCCGGCTGACCATGATTCGTCACGGGACACATCCGAATGCCCCGATGTTGAGCCGCCTCAGATACCGCCTGAGGAACCGGCACAGTGGCCGAAGCCGACTTATTGGCCTTCCGATTTTTTTTGCCATGACATCTTCCGCGCTCGGCGAATTTGCGACGCAAATTCTTTCAACCGAGCTCCGACAAGACTATACGCTTCCGCATTTATTTCGCCACTTTCTCCGCCTCCTCAAGTTTGACTGACAAAAGCTTAGAAACTCCATCCTGCCCCATGGTGACGCCGTAGAGTTCGCCCGCGGCGGACATGGTCGCCCTGTTGTGTGTGATGACGATGAGCTGCGACTTCGCGCCGAGTTCTTTTATCATATCCGCGTAGCGACGGCTGTTGGCCTCGTCGAGCGCCGCATCCGTCTCGTCCAAAATTAAGAACGGCGGGGGATTCACTTGGCTCATTGAGAAGATAAGCGCGATGGAGGTGAGCGCACGCTCGCCGCCGGAGAGCACATCAAGACCGCGGATTTTCTTGCGGGGAAGTGCGACATCAATTGAAAGCCCCGCGTACAATTCTTCTTCCTGCTCATAACGACTTACGATGTCATTATCTTCGTCATCCTCGTCGGTCTCCACATCGCGCGTCCGGCGCTTTGGTTCTTCAACCTCAAGCTTGGCGTGTCCGCCGCCGAAAAGCTTCGCGAAGAAATTCTGCAGTGCGACGTTAATGTGTTTGATACCTTCGGTGAATCGCGCGTCGATTGTTTTTTCCAGGTCGGCGATGATGTCGTGAAGTTTCCCCGCCGACGCTTCGAGGTCCATAAGCTCGCGCGCGAGGAATTCTTCACGCTCTTTTGTCTGATTGAATTCCCTGACGACCGCGTCCCCGCCGCCTACCCCCGACTCCTCTATCTTTATCTTGAGCCGCTCTATTTCGCGCCGACGCTTTTCCTGGCGCTGGCGGTCTTCTTCGAGCAGAGAACCCTCGGGTATCTCGGCCCGTTCCCAGCCGTGCACAGCGGCGCCGATAAGCGCGACGCCCTCGCGTACCTCTTCTTCGAATCGCTGCCGGAGGCCTGCGATATTCGCGCGTGCCGCTTGCACTCCACCGAGTTTGCTTTGCGCTTCACGCACACCCGATTCCAATTCCATCAAATCACGTTCAGCGGTGAATCCCGCCTCGCGCGCTTCCGCAATCTTCTTGCGCAAAGCCTCCAACTCGCCCGCAAGCGCCGACTCCTGCGTGCGCACGCGCTCAAGTGATTTCCCGAGAGCCTCTACCTGTTGGCGCACCTCCTCATTCGTCTCGGGCGCGGCACCCGAGAGACCTTCGACGAACGCTTTGATGCGTTCGCGTATTTGAGATAAACGACTCTTGATGACGGAAATATCATTCTCCCGCTCCGCCTCGGCGATGGTCTCGGAAAGCTCGCGGGTGAACTGTCGCACATGCGGAACAGGAACAATTTGTTCAACAGTGACAGTGTTCGCTTCCAAGGCGCCTTCGGCGCGACCGAGCTCGCGGGTGAGCTGTTCGCTTTCGCGGCGCGCCTCGGAGAGTTTCGCGTCGCGCTCGGCGACCTTCCCCTGGAGTTCGGCGATGACGTGGTCGGCCGCGCCCGAGCGTTTGCCGCGCGCCTCGGCGACACGTCCGCCGAGCTGCTTCAATTCGGATTCCTGCGCGCGCACTTCATGCAAGAGGCGAGCGTCCTCCTGAGTGATCCACGCATTTTCACGCGCCAAATACTCGTTTAATTTTACCGCGAGCTCGTCTTTCATCTCGCGCGCTTTTTCTATTTTTTCCACCTGCGTGCGCAGGAAATTGAGGTGCGGCGCGAGCTCGCGGCGAAGCGATTTTGTCTTATCAATATTCACGCCCGTCTCTGTGAGCTTGCGCTCGCTCTCGGCTTTTTTGTGCTGGTAGAGCTTGAGGCCGAGCGCGTCTTCCACCATCTCGCGGCGCTCGCGCGGCGTGGCATTTAAGATGCGGTCGGCCTCGCCCTGTGAAATTATCTGGTATCCGGAGCCGCCGATATTGGCGCCAGCAAGCAGGCGGATGACATCCTTGAGCCGTACCACCGTGCCGTTTAAGAGATATTCATTTTGCCCGTCGCGATACACGACGCGCTCGACGATAACTTCCTTGAAATCGAGGTCCAAAAGGCGTTTTGAATTGTCAAAAACGACCTTCGCTCCCGCGCGGTTCATACGCGGCAGCGCGGGCGAGCCACCCCAGATGAGGTCTTCGCCGCGCTTGGAGCGCATGGATTTCATTGACTGCTCGCCGAGCACAAAGCGGAACGCTTCGGCGACATTGGATTTTCCCGAACCGTTGGGGCCCACGACCGCGGTAATGGGCGAGCCGAATACAAGCTTGGTCTTTTTGCCGAACGATTTGAATCCCGAAAGCTCGATGGATGTAAGACTGAGGAACATTGAGCTTCATTGTATCAAAACAAAAGCGGCACTCGGCACTTTTCGCATTTCCCAACCTCAAGCGAGGCGGCGGTGCGCATTAGAACCTCCCGCAGGCGAAGAGCCGAGGATTAAGGACTTTTTAGCAAAAAAGTCCGGGTTCTAATGCGCGCCGCCGCCGAGCGCCTCACCACCCCTTCGCCGCAAGAGCTTTCTGCGCCGCGTCTTGTTCCGCTTCTTGCTTACTCCTACCCTCGCCTGTCGCGAGGCGCTCGGTGCCGATGAACGCGCCCACAAGGAAGGTCTTGTCGTGGTCGGGGCCGCTCTGGCTCATGACCTGGTACGTCGGCGTGATGCCCTGCTTTTCCTGTGCTATTTCCTGCAACTTGCTTTTGGCGTCCTGCCAGAGGCGTTTCTCGACGACATCGTCCGTCTTGTGGAAAAGTTGGTCCGCAATGAATTTCTTCGCCGTTTCGTAACCGGAATCGAGATACAGAGCGCCGATGAGCGCTTCAAAGGCATTCGCAAGGATTATCATCCGTGCGCGGCCGGTATCTTTCGACTCTCCCCGGGACAGCAAGAGGTATTCATTCATGCCTAATTTCGTCGCAGCATCCGCGATGGAAACCGTGTTGACCAAAGCGGCGCGATACGAAGTCAAGTCCCCTTCCGGCTTTTCCGGATATTTTGCATACAAAAATTCCGTGACGACAAGTTCGAGCACGGCGTCGCCCAAAAATTCGAGACGCTCGTTGTGTTCTCGGCCTGCGGCCTTATTTTCATTCAAGTAGGAGCGGTGCGTGAAAGCGGTCTCAAGCAGACGTTTGCCCTCGAACGTGTAGCCGAGCTTTGTCTCAAAGGCCGCGAGATCAACCATGGCTATTTCTTCCGTCTCGTTCGAGGCGGTGCGGCAGGCGCAGCCGGCTTATCTTTTTGTGCGAGCACATTGATTGCGGGAACGATAATCTTCAGCGTGTCGTCATAGAAATTAAGGTCGCCGACCGCCGAGAGCGGGAACCATTGTGCGTCATCCAAGCCACCGCTCGAGCCGAGCCGTAGTTCGGAGAACGGAGACTCCGCGAGGAAGTAGCTCACGCGTTTGCGCTTCTTGCCACCTTCCACCTTGGAATCATTCGCTACGTATTCATTCACGCCAAGCTCTTGGACTATCTTGATATCGATTCCCATCTCTTCTTTTATCTCGCGGATAGCACCGGTCTGTATATCTTCACCTTCTTCTATCTTGCCTTTCGAGAGCGTCCAGTGACCGAAGATGTCGTGAACGAACGCGAGATACGTCTCACCTTCCGAACGCGCATACACTACAGCACCCGCCAGATGCTCCGTCGGCATTTTTGCCGGTTTCTGCCCTACCTCTTTGCGTGCGCCGCCCTCATTTTTGCCCGGCTCGCCGAGCTCCACATAAACAGCGCCGAGGACGCCGTTCACAAAGCGCCCCGACGAAGCGCTGCCGAACGCTTTCGCGAGTTCGATGGCTTCGTTGATGGCTACTTTGGCCGGTACCTGGGTCCGGTCGGCAAAAAGGAGTTCAGTGAGACCGAGCCGGAGAACGTTGCGGTCGATCGCCGCGATACGGTCTATCGGCCACTCGGGTGCTGCGCGCACGATGACTTCGTCTATTTCTTTCTGCTTTGCGACGGCGGTCTGGAGGAGATTTTTCATGAACGGCATATCGCTGTCGCGAGCGCCGAATTCTTTGCCGTAATCAAGAAGCCTTGAGAGCGCTTCGTCATTCGTCATTTGGCCCCCCGAAGAATCGCGCTCGAAGAGCACTTGGAGAACGACTGAACGAGCAAGGTGTCTATTTGCCATAATTACAAGAGCTACTTCACGACGCAGTATACACAAGAAAACGAAAGAACGGGTGAAGATAGGTGTGTATTAAGTGGTTTGCTTGCCCGTCCGTAGCCGTAGCTTTACGCGGAGGTGGGGGCCGTTTCCTTTTCCTTCGTTTCGTCGGTCTGGCCCGCGGCGCGCAATTCCGTCTGCTTGCGCTTTTGACGCCGTGCCGCGCGTTTGGCTGCCGCAACGATATCGATGATGACCTTGCCGTTGTACTTGCCGCACTGCGGGCAGGCTCGGTGAGAAATGCGGGACGCGCCACATTCGCACTTCGCGAGGCGCTGGCCTGCGATAGCGTGATGGCTCCGGCGTTTACCGGACTTAGAGCGATTGACGCGCATTCGTACTACCATAGATGCGACAATATACGCGATTTGTGACAGTTCGGCAAGGGGACGAACATCGGTTGCGATAAGCAATTCGAGAAGCTTCTAGCTGCTAGCTTCGAGCTTCCAGGAGAATGCGGGAACAAAATGTTGTTCGATGAAGTTCACAAAAACCAACTTCGGCGATTTTTCTTATGTGTGCCGCAGTGCCGTACCCTTTGTGGAGGTGAAAATCATAGGCGGGATATTTGGGCGAGAGGCGCTTCATCAATCTGTCGCGCGTGACCTTTGCCATGATGGACGCAAGTGATATCGCGGGCTCCGTGTCGTCTCCGCCGATGATTGTTTCTTGGTAGACGTACTCGGCGGGTGCCGAAAGGCTGCCGTCGAGCAGCACGCGGCAGTCTTTTGCCTCGACTTCCAATCGGGAAAGCGCCTCGGAAAGCGCGCGCTTGATAGCAGGCACGATGCCGTACTTGTCTATGTACGCCGCCGAGGACGTGGAGACGGTAAAGCGTAGTGAATGTGATTCTTCAAGCGTGCGCGTACGCTCAAAAATTTCCTCACGCTTTTTTTCCGAGAGTTTTTTGGAATCCCGCACGCCGTCGAGCACACTCCAATCAAAATCCGCCGGCACCATGACAGCACCCACTGCAACAGGCCCCGCCAGCGGCCCCCGCCCCGCTTCATCTATGCCGATAAGATATCGCATTGCTATCCCATAGTAACAGTTGAAAAAGTGACATGGCCCTGCTAGTCTGTGGCCAGCCATTGGTCCTTGTTCCCCCGTTACCGATGGCATCATGGCAAATAGAGGCATCGATGAAACGAAAGCGAAAAAGGGTCCCGAGTTCGCGTCGGGAACCTGGACGGTCCGACTCGACTTTCGAACGTGTCATCCGAGCCGGTAAAGCGGCGCTTCCGGAAGACACCACTGAACTGGCGCGGCAGCTCCGGGTACGAGACTTTGTCCCGAACGACGTTGAACGCGAACATCTGTTCACCGTCGCCAGTGCTGTTAACCTCGTCACGGTCGTGGAAGAAGTGTTTGGCCCACTATATACGACCTGGCTGGACACCGATGCAAACGACCGCACTTACGACGGTCCGGAAATCGAAGCTCACGAGGACGCCCACGCGGAATAACCGACGCGGCATCGGTTATCGGAAAATGCGAAAGGGCGGGCTGCGGTCCGCCCTTTTCGATACCCAAGACACTCCCGAGAGACGAAAAAACGGGAGTGATATACTACCCTTATGAGTGCGCGTGATTTCGTCCATTTGCATACCCACTCGCACTATTCGCTTCTCGATGCATTGCCCAAAATCCCCGAGCTCGTTGCCGCGGCGGCCAAGGATGGGCAGATGGCGCTTGCGCTCACCGACAACGGCAATCTATACGGCGCGATAGACTTTTACAAAGAGTGTAAGGACAACAGCATCAAGCCCATCATCGGCGTTGATTTTTATGTCGCCCCGCGCACACGTGCGCAAAAAGAGCACCGCATCGACGAGCACACCTCGCGGCTCGTCTTGCTCGCGAAAGACCAGGCGGGTTATCGCAATCTCATGCAACTGGTCTCCAAATCGCATCTCGAGGGTTTTTACTACCGCCCGCGCATAGACCACGAGCTTATTGAATTACACCGTGAGGGCCTGGTGGCAATTCTGCCGTCCTTCGGCGGCGAACACGCAAAGCATATTCGCGAGGGCAACCGCGAAAAGGCGCGCGAGTGCGTCGATTGGCATAAAAAGATATACGGCGACGACCTGTACCTTGAAATCACGCGGCACCCTGAAATAGACGGCCACGAAAAGCAGATGCAGGAGATTATTTCGCTTGCACGCGAGGCAAACGTACCGCTGGTCGCTGCACATGATACGTACTATCTGAAGAAGGAAGACGCGCTCGCGCGCGAGTTGGTGCGGAAGATCCGGAGTGGGGGCGTACTCAATCGCGACTTCGAGCAGGGTGCTCCCGACTTCTCTTTCGTTTCCCGTCCGGAAATGGAAGAACGCTTCAAGGATATTCCGGAGGCACTTGAGAATAGCGCGCGCATCGCTCTGAAGTGCGAACTGGAACTGAAGCTCGGCACGTGGGTCTTCCCTGATTTCCCTATCCCGCCGGGAAGTAGTGCAAACGACGAATTGAGGGCACTTGCGCAGGCCGGCTTCAAGCACCGCGGCGTCCCCGAGAATGCCGAGAACAAAAAACGCGTTGATTACGAGCTTTCCATCATCGGAAGCAAAGGATATTCGCCGTATTTTCTCGTCGTCGCCGACCTCCTGCGCCACGCACGCGAGAAGGGAATTCTTACCAATACCAGAGGCTCGGCGGCGGGCTCGCTCGTCTCGTACCTCTCCGGTATCACGACGGTGAATCCTGTCGAATACCAACTCCCCTTTGAGCGGTTCCTGAATCCCGAGCGACCGAGCCCGCCGGATATCGATATGGACCTCGCCGATAACCGCCGCGACGAGCTCATCGCGTACGTGAGGGAAAAATACGGCGAAGAGAAAGTGGCGCAGATAGGCACCTTCGGCACCATGATGGCGCGCGCGGCCGTGCGCGACGTCTCGCGCGCGCTCGGACATCCCTACAGCCTCGGCGACACGATCGCCAAGCTCATTCCGTTCGGTAAGCAGGGATTCCCCGTGACCATCCAAGGCGCTCTCCAGGAAGTCCCCGAGCTTGCGGAAATGTACAAAAAGGACGCGGACGCGCGCGAAGTCCTCGACCTCGCGCAAAAAGTGGAGGGCAACGCGCGCCATGTCGGCGTACACGCCGCGGGAGTCGTCATAGCACCCTCCGCCGTGACCGACTATTCCCCCATCCAGATAGACCCGAAGGGCAATCACATCATCACGCAGTACGACATGTACGCAATAGAAGATGCGGGGCTTCTCAAATTCGATTTCCTCGGCCTCACCAACCTCTCGGTCCTTGCCGACGCCGTCGCGCGCGTGCGTGAGCGTTTGGATGTACACATCGACCTCGACAAGCTCCCGCTCGACGACTCGAAAACCTTCGAGATGCTCTCACGCGGCGAGACGCTCGGAGTATTCCAACTCGCAGGCGGCGGCATGACGGCCTACCTCGTCGACCTGAAGCCGACCGCCATTCACGACATCAACGCGATGGTGGCGCTCTACCGCCCGGGCCCGATGGCGTTCATCCCCGCATACATCGAGCGCAAACAAGACCCGAAGCTCGTGAAATATCTCGACCCGCGCATGGAGGCCATTCTGAAGAATTCCTACGGCGTTATTACGTATCAGGACGACGTGCTGGAGATCGCTATCAAGATAGCCGGCTACTCGTGGCTTGAGGCGGACAAATTCCGCAAAGCGATGGGGAAGAAGATACCGGCGGAAATGCGGGCGCAGAAAGAAAAATTCACCAAGGGCTGTGTGGCGGGCGGCATGAAGAAAGAGGCCGTGCAGCAACTGTGGGAACAGATAGAGACATTTGCCGCGTACGGTTTCAACAAGGCACATGCCGCTTCTTACGGCAATCTCGCATATAAAACGGCTTACATGAAGGCTAATTTCCCTGTCGATTATATGGCGGCGGTACTCACCGCCGACGCGGGCGACGTCGAGAAGATAGCGGAGGTCGTCGCCGAATGTAAGCGTATGGGTATCAACGTATTGCCCCCGTCGGTCAATGAAAGTTACGGTAACTTCACGGTTGTTTACCCCGAGGGAACTCGAGGGGTGCACGACCCTTCGAATTCCTCAGGGCAAGACAAAAATATCCGCTTCGGTCTCTACAGTATAAAGAATTTCGGCACGGGCGTCGGCGATTCTATCATCGAGGCGCGCAAAAAAGGCGGTGCTTTTACCGACATCGCCGATTTCCTCTCTCGCATCCCCGACAAAAATCTCAACAAAAAATCGCTGGAATCTCTCATCCAGTGCGGCGCCTTCGACGACATGAAGCTCTCCCGCGGTGAGCTCATGGACAATATCGAAACCATTCTCGCCTTTCACCGGGAGCAACTTAATTCGCCGAAAAACCAAAGCTCGCTTTTTGGCGTGACGAGCGCCCCGCGGCTTTCGCTCTCCCTGCATCCCGCGCCCCCGGTACCGCTCGAGACGCTACTCGTGTGGGAAAAAGAGCTGCTCGGCCTCTACATCTCGGGCCATCCGCTCGACAGGCACAAAGCCAAATTTGCCGACACGAAGAAAAGCATCAAGTACGCCAAGGAACATCTGAAGGGTGTGGAGACCGTCATCGCAGGATTCATCGAGAGCTCCCGTATCAACCTCACGAAGAACGGCGAAAAGATGGGTTTCCTCAAAATCGCAGACTTTTCCGATTCGATTGAGGTCGTGGTATTCCCGCGAACGTTCAAGGAATGCGAGGCCATCATCACCCCCGGCTCCTGCGTCGCATTTAAAGGAAAGATTTCCGACCGCAACGGCGAAACGAGCTTCGTCGTCGAGAGAGCGAAAGCCCTGTAAATCGCATATTGACAGTTTTGAGGTCGGCGCTATCATGAACAATGTCGGGAATTGCTCCGGCCACGAACCGGAGTCCTTCGAAGCCTTGGTGTAGAAGGAGCGAAAGCCTAACCTGGCCAAATGAGCGTCGGCTAGATTCCGACGGAAGCTCGGTGGAACCGCGACACGAGATCGCCCGAGTGAGTGTACGAGTCTTTCGTATGTTCACTCGAGCGATTTTATTTTTATAGACAATTAGTTATTTATGGCTATGGCGGAAAAAGATATTGAACAAATCCGGCACACGCTCTCTCACCTCACTGTAGCCGCGGTGCGCGAATTATGGCCGGGATCCCAAAATGCGATCGGACCGGCGATCGAAAACGGCTTTTACCAAGATTTTGAAATTGCGGGAACAATAACCGATGCCGATCTGCCGAAGATAGAGGCGAAAATGCGGGAACTCTTGCCGAAATGGACCGGTTTCGAGAAGAAGGAAGTCAGCAAAGAAGAAGCGCTGAAAGAATTCGCGTGGAACAAATACAAATGCGAGCTTATCGAAGAGTTTGCAGGCCAGGGTAAAAAAATCACTTTTCACAATGCGCCGGGACTCGTGGACCTCTGCAAGGGCGGCCACACGGAAAACCCGGCTAAAGAAATCGCTCCGGATTCCTTCAAGCTCGACCGTGTCGCGGGAGCGTACTGGCGCGGAGACGAGAAGAACAAAATGCTCACGCGCATCTACGGCCTCGCCTTCCTTTCCAAACAGGAGCTCGACGCGTACGTGGCACAGCGCGAAGAAGCGAAAAAACGTGACCACAAGGTACTCGGCAAGGAACTCGACCTCTTCACCT
>MFKY01000004.1:7522-10687 GCA_001781175.1 Candidatus Kaiserbacteria bacterium RIFCSPHIGHO2_01_FULL_55_37 | reverse complement strand
TTTCGGAACTCGTCGGGCCCGGGCTTCCGCTGTGGACCCCACGCGGCACCGTCTTGCGCGATCTTCTCGACGACTTTGTGTGGGAGCTGCGCAAGGCACGCGGATACTTCAAAGTGGAGATCCCGCACATCACGAAAAAAGAACTCTACGAACGCAGCGGCCATTGGGAGAAATTCAAGGACGAACTTTTCCGCATCACCACGCGCGAAGGCCACGAATTCGCCATGAAGCCGATGAACTGCCCGCATCACACGCAAATCTACGCCCGCCGCCAGTGGAGTTACCGCGAATTGCCGCAACGCTATGCCAACACCACGACGTGCTATCGTGACGAGCAAACCGGCGAGCTCTCCGGCCTCTCCCGCGTCCGTGCGTTCACCCAAGACGACGCACACGTCTTCTGTCGCTCCACTCAAATTAAAGAGGAGTTTAACAAGGTCTGGGACATCGTTCAGACCTTCTACGCTGCCTTCGGTTTTGATATGAAAGTGCGTCTATCGACTCACGACCCTGAGCGTATGGAAAACTATCTCGGAAGCCCCGAGAGTTGGGAGACGGCGGTTAAAATACTTGAGCAAATAGTCGCAGAAAAGGGCGTGGGCGCGATAGCCGGAGACGGCGAAGCGGCATTCTATGGTCCCAAACTCGACTTCATGGCGAACGACTCCATGGGCCGCGAATGGCAGGTTGCGACTATACAACTCGATTTTGTGCAGCCGATGCGCTTCGACCTTACCTGTATGAACGAGAAGAGCGAGAAAGAACCTGTCGTGATGATACATGCCGCGATCATGGGCTCGATCGATCGCTTCCTCTCAATCCTCATCGAACACACGGGCGGTGCCTTTCCGCTCTGGCTCTCGCCGGTACAGGCGAAGGTCCTTCCCGTCTCGGAGAAACACATTGCGTATGCGCAAGAGGTTGCTGAACAATTCCGCGCTGTTGGTATCCGCGTCGAGCTTTCCGCCGACGATTCGCTCGGTAAACGCATCCGCAGCGCAAAGATGGAGAAAGTCCCCTACGTGCTCGTCGTCGGGGATGCAGAAGTGGAAGCGAAGACCGCGACCTTGGAAGGACGCGCAGGAAAGATTGGTGCACTCCCCGTTGCCGATATCATCGCTAAATTGAAAGAAGAGATACGAACCCGCGCAATTAGTTGAGTGAGGTTTGTTTTGAAAATGCTTACTCTTGTCCCAATAGTTGGGATGTCGGAATTGTAAGGGTCTATTTCCGTACTTAATTGGGACGGCCGCATATATTAAGTACGTCGCATTCGAAGAAGACCACTTAACTTTTTAAGCCGAATTCTTGACGCAGCCGCATGTCGTATTCCAATGCATCTACAACCATGTAGAGCATGCCTCGACCAACGTGAAAATCTGCTTTTAGAAGTGTGATGAGATCCTCGCAGTCGTATGGATAAACCCAGACACTCCCCTGGAGCGGTATAAAACCAATAGCCCGAAGTGTATCGCGAATTTTGTTGCGCAGCACTCGCTGTTTCTCGGGTATATCAAAGATGAGTACACGCCATTTCCTGTCCCAACGCCGAGGTTTCGGAATATCGTAGCGCTTCAACTCAAGAATGCGAAGCACACTTTCGCCTTTAGGCGTGAGGCGCAACTTCCCCTTCTCCCACGCAAGAAGTCTTTGTTTGACGAGATTGCTGCACGATCGGTTCACGACATCCTTTTGTCGTGCAGAAGGCAACAAACCAAGCTTCGCCATGCCGCCAAGAACATTCGGGGCGACCATAAAAAGACCTAAGACCCCGGCAACTTTGACTGTATTCAAAATCATAAGGCGGAGGTTATTGCGACGTGTACGAATCCGACTTCCCTCTTCAAGTATTCCCATACGTACTTATTTTATGCGGCCGCATCGGACAAGTACGGGTTTATCCACAGTAGTCAGGGAGGGCGTCGAAGCACATGCGGCCTATGAATTTGAACTCAAAACAAAAACTCTCCCATCCGGGAGAGTTTTTGTTTTCACCTTGCTTTGCCCTCCGAAGCCTTGGCGAAGGAGGGGGAGCTCGCACCCGTCCGATTTAGCTGCGCGTGATAACGATGCGCGGTGCGGTACCCTCTTTCGAGTGCACGACCACCATCGAGTCCATCGTCCCCTTCGCAGTCGGAGCGACCGGAAGATTCTCTATCGAATCTATCTGGATGGGGCTTGGCGTCATTGTCTCCACTGGAGCCTCAACTTTCGTTTCTACCGGAGTCTGTACCGGAGCTTCGTGCATCGTCACTTTGCGTGAGCCGAGCATCGAGCCGACGAGTGTCATTGCACCTCCCTTGTAGTAGACGACGAGGTACGCACCGGCAACCGCGAAGGAGATGAGCGAGAGCCAGTAGATAGCATTGCCGAACGGTCCTGCATCGAAGCCCGTGTACGGAATCTGCGAGAGCGTGACGTACGAGCCCTGGACCGTCACGTATGTGCTGCAGGTGTTCGTGCCGCCGTAGCCCGAGACCGTGAGCGTGTAAGTCTTGGAGACACTAGGACGGACCGCGAGCGAGCCGTTGGTCGAGACCACACCGATGCCGTCAGAGAGCCATGCGCTCGTCGCACCACTCGAAGACCAGGTGAGATAGGCGGGCTGACCGTTCGCGATTGAACCCTGAGTGGCCGTAATGGTGCAGTACGCGTTGTTGTAGGTCGGGGGCGTCGGGTAAATCGGATACGTGGGGTACGTCGGATACACAGGGTAGGTCGGCTGGTAGACCGGCTGTTGCTGGTAGACGTACTGAATCGGATAGCTAACGCCGCTGTAGACAGCAGGAGTGACCGGAGCCGAGTTCACGAGATTGTTGTTATTGACGTTGTTATTGTTGTTCGTGTTCACGATGTTAATCGGCTGACCACCACCCTGTTGCTGCTGCTGTTGCTGCTGTTGCTGCTGTTGCTGGACCGGGCGCTGCGGAGCGGGAGCTTGGTAGCTCGGATACGAAGGGGCGTACGAAGTGCTCGGAGCGCGGAACGAGAACGGCTGCTGGCTGTAGCTCGGCTGCGAGTAGCTCGGAGAAGAGTACGAGCGCTCCGAATACGCTACGCCGTCGTCATACACGTAATCTTCGAAGTCATCGTAAGCGAAGTTCGAGTAGCCAGCGTCGGGGTAGTCGAAGTTCGTGTAGCCGGCATCCGGATAGGAGAAGTTGG
>MFKY01000004.1:0-7516 GCA_001781175.1 Candidatus Kaiserbacteria bacterium RIFCSPHIGHO2_01_FULL_55_37 | reverse complement strand
AGAAGTTGGTGTAGCCAGCGTCGGGGTAGTCGAAGTTCGTGTAGCCGGCATCCGGATAGGAGAAGTTGGTGTAGCCAGCGTCGGGGTAGTCGAAGTTCGTGTAGCCGGCATCCGGATAGGAGAAGTTGGTGTAGCCAGCGTCGGGGTAGCTGAATTCGGTATAGCCCGGGCTGCCATCGCTGCCGACGGAATAATCCGTATAACCGGCATTTTCGTTGAACTGCGCATGCGCAAGGGTCGGAAGAACAAGGCTACCAAATGCAAAAACGCCGACGATAGCAAGAAGCATTGTCGGAGCAATATGATTTTCCAAGGTGATGTGATTCATAGGTTACGTTAACTCTTGCACTGCTAATATCCTGTTAATAATCGGCATTATACTTATATTTTTTTCCTTGTCAAGTAATCGGATAGAGGGCGCGGAGGGGGTGCCTTTTTGCCAATCCCCCTCCACTCCGGCAGCATTATCGCGTCAATCGCACACCAGATGCTTGCAGGTGCGCCCCACGATGGCTGCGCGTTTGCAGAATCGCGGATTCCGGGTTTCCGCTAACCGCATGCGGTCGCATTTGAATATCGCGGCACGCTTAAGCGGAAGATTGCGGCAGATTTCCGCGAACGGCGGATAGCCGCGGATCTGCTGCCCCGACGGCAAAAACACCACGCCGTTTTTGTCGGCAACCGCTACGGGCGGATGCTCGAGACCGTCACGCGCGACGCAACCAGTACTCAGACGCAACGGCTGGCCGGGCTGTAGTGCGATTTGCGGATTCTGCTCTGCGATTGCTGCTCCCGAATTCGGAGCGAGAATCGCTACGATGGAAAAGACCAGTCTAAGCTTCGTCATGGCTTACTCCTTCGCCCCTCGGGCTGTGTACCCCACGCTGTGTGAGGCTATCGTGAAAGCCTGGCTAGATACCCTACTACCGGATATCCAATCAGGCAATAACGAAAACATTGGCGGGAGAGGACGAGGGTCACCCCATCCTCTCCGCCAATTCGAGCTATGCTGAACCGCTCAGTACGGCCATCAGACAAAGCTCAGTTGCGCACCCACTTGTTTTCGCAGCGGGTTGCACCCCACGCGCAATCGCCAACGCCCGGGACTGCCTGCTGCAGATGCCAGCCCTGCTTAGCGGCTTGGGTCTGCACGCTGGCATTAGGCAGAAGGCCGCCGGTGACGATGTACGGCCCATTGCCCTTCTTCTCACTCTCGGCCGCATCCTTCGCGGGCACCGGAGCCGCCGCCGGAGCCTTCGCGGGCGCCGGGACGTTGGTCACCGGAGGCGGAGCGCCGGCCAGGGTGTCCGACTGTTTCTGCACCGGGTTCGTGTAGATGAACACGGCGAGCAGCAGGACGGCGGCAGCGGCGGCGGCATAAGGCCACCGCACGTCGAAACGCTTTGCCGGCGGCTCGGGCTTCGGATCCTGCGCAATGTGCGCCGGCTCCGCATCCTTGAGCGGCGTGGCGTCCTTGATGCCGGCAGCGACAGCCGCTTTGATACGGTCGTCGATGGTCGGCTTCGAGTCTTTCTTGGACGGCTTCGGGGTCGTTTTCTTCGGGGTCGTTGCCATGGTGCCCTCCTAGGGCTGGTTGGCTGGGTTGAAGTTCTTCAAAGAGCGCGTCCCACCTGGGACAACGCCCTAGGTGGCTGACTTGTTAGCATTATATCACCAGCAACGTGATTGTCAAGCCCTTTTCTGGGCTCAACAGAGGCCTTATTTCGCAAATGTAACTGCGTGGCCTGATTCGACGGCATAGCCGACTTCTACAGGATGCCCGACGGACACGGCATGTCCCACACTTACCGCACGGCCTGCGGATGCCGCGCGGCCAACGGAGACGGCGTGACCGATATTCACTGCATGGCCCACCTCTACCCCCTGCCCGACGCTCACGAGTGCAAAAAGTTTTCCCGGTCCGAAGAGGTCCACGGCATGCGCGATATCAACGATATGCCCGACTTCTACGGGGTGCGCGACATCAACGACACGGCCGACGTCCACCGGATATCCGACAGGGACGGGATAAGCTACGTTTACGATATGGCCCACATAGACGGGATGCGCCACGTTCACTCCATATCCGACGCCGATGGGATAACCGACCTTCACTCCGTAGCCGACGCCGATGGGATAGCCAGTGGAAGCGCCGTAGCCGGTAGACGCGGGGTAGCCGACACCGGTCGGATAGCCGGCTGTCGTCGGATAGCCGAGAGGTACCGCATAGCCGTACACGTCGTGCTCAGGCGGGTCGGTGATGGCAGCGTATGCGAACCCCGCCACAGGCGGGGCGAGCGGCGCGAAGCCGGCGCAGATAACGAGCGCAAGTATTACAAGCCCTTTTTTCATAGGATATCGGTGCTTGCAATGCCAACGAAATCCGCTTCGACGACGAAGCGCGCGCTTTTACCCGTGAGAATGTCGCAGGTCGTGAGCGTGAGCTTCGTACCCTGTGCCGCCGAGAGGTCAATGACGGTCTCTACATCTACCGAGCGCACAGAGGTGACCGAGTAGAGATACTCAACGCCACCTCCTTCGACCGAAATTGAATCGCCCGGCTTCAGCTCCGAGATGCGGTTGAACACTTTGTACATCGGGTTGCGGACGACGCGGTAGGTGGACGAGTGCCCGAATATAAGCATGTTGCCGGGCACGCCGAGCTTTGCCGAATCCACGTAGCGTGTAGGGCTCTTCAATATGGAGAGGGCGAGGGCGTCTATATCGCGCGTGTCAGGATTTTGGATAACCGCGTCGAGCCCTATCGCGGCACTCTTGATGCGCTCCGGAAGAATGCCTTGCGGTGCCGCGGGAGATTCTCCTGTCGTTTTGTACAGTTCGCTCAGTTGCGGAAGGTCTGAGAGCGCGACCGCCCCACGCGGGCTTTCGGTCTGCGGAGGAATGCCGTCAATGTAGGACGGAACGAAGCCGATAGAGTCTGCGGCGCTCAGCGTGGTGAAAAAAATCATAACTACCGCGGCGAGAAAGACGCGCTTCGGAGGCTTATTGCTCTGTGCTTGCGTATCCATACGGAATTCTTAACACCGGATACGATACACCACAAATGCCTGTTTGTCAAATACCTCCTCTCGCACCTACTTGACAAACTACTCGATATATGTAAATATATCGCCCATGGCAGACACAACGACCACGAAGACAAGTGACACTCATGTAGTCACGACGCATACCCACGGGGAGCCGAAGGAGAGTTTGATATCAAATACGCTCGCTATTGTGGGCTTCATTATCGTCGTCGCTATCGTGCTGTGGGGACTCCTCCACCTCGCTTCCTTGGGCCAACCGTGGTTCTCTTCCCTCTTTGAATCTTTTGCGACTACTCCCGCCACTCAGCCCACCGTCATCCGTCCCTCGAATCCGCTAAACGCGGGTACGCTCGCTGTGAAGCAGACGGCTACCTCGACGCCGGCAGCAAAGCCCGCTTTGCGTCCCGTAGCACCCGTGGTACAAACCGGACCCGCGGACCTTTCGGTGAAAATACTTTCCGTCGAATCCGACGGCGTAGGCGGCGGCGTTGCCACATTCGATATCGGTAACGAAGGTCAGAGTTCCACCGGTGTCTACACCTTCACGGCACAGCTGCCGACCGCCGACGGGCGTACCTATAGTTCTACGGTACAAAGCTCACTTCTCCCCGGGGACCACATTGTGAACACGCTGCGCTTCTCGCAAGCCGTCTCCGGTATCTTCAGCGTCACCGTCACCCCGGGAACGAAAAACGAAGCGCGCACCGATAACAACTACGCATCCCGCCAAGTCTCGATGCCGTACATCGATTACAATTACAACCCACAGCCGTACTCGCAGTATCAGTACGGTTTCTAATGCAAATTCAAACCGCCCCGGGTTTCACCGGGGCGGTTTTTTTATATATCCAACGTAGCTTCCTTCGCGTGGCTTTGGATGAAAGACTTTCTCGCCGGGACGTCGGTGCCCATGAGCATGTCGAATACCATATCGGCCTCCTGTGCGTCTTCAATGCCCACCTGCAGAAGAATACGTCGCGCCGGATCCATCGTGGTCTCCCACAACTCTTCGGAGTTCATTTCGCCGAGACCCTTGTAGCGTTGTACCGAAACTCTCAAGTTCTTAGTTTTTAGTTTTGAGTTGTTAGTTTCATTCTCCTTAGCCCCCTCTTCGCTATCAACTACCAACTCACTACTGTCAACTTCCTCCAGCGGCAAGTCTTTACCGACGAGCTTGATGCGCTCTTCGTCGGAATATGCGTAATGAATCTCTTTCCCCTTGCGCACCTTGAAAAGCGGCGGCTGTGCGATGTAGAGGAATCCGCCGTCTACGACGGGCTTGAAGTGGCGGAAGAAGAGCGTCAGCAGAAGCGTGCGGATGTGCGCCCCGTCCACGTCGGCATCTGTCGCGATAATTATCTTGTGATAGCGCAATTTGGTGACGTCGAAGATGTCGCCTATCGCGGTGCCAAGCGCCACCACAAGATTGCGTATTTGCTCCGAAGCGAGCATTTTGTCGATGCGAGCGCGCTCGATGTTGAGAATCTTCCCACGCAACGGAAGTACCGCCTGAATGCGGCGGTCGCGGCCCATTTTGGCGGTACCACCTGCCGAATCTCCCTCGACGATGAACAGTTCGGATTCGGAAGCATCTTTGGTCTGACAATCGGCAAGTTTGCCCGGCAGTGTCATACCGTCCAGAGCACCTTTGCGCATAATGCTGTCCTTGGCGGCCTTTGCGGCTTTGCGCGCCTTCATGGCGAGCGTGATTTTCCCGAATATCGCACGCGCCTCTTCCGGATGCTCCTCGAGGAACGCGTTGAAGGCTTCTCCGAAAACCGCCTCAGTCGCGCCACGAGCTTCCACAGAGCCGAGTTTGCCCTTGGTCTGACCTTCGAATTGTATCTCTCGTAATTTCACTGACACGACTGCCGTAAGTCCTTCCAGCGCGTCGTCACCGGTGAAGTTGTCGCTCTCTTTTCCTCCGGAGGAGGATCCGCCTTTGGCGGAGCCGTTTCCATTATGGGAGTTCAACGTGCGCGTGAGCGCTGTCTTGAATCCGGTGATGTGCGTACCGCCTTCGGCGTTGTAGATGTTGTTGGCGAATGCGGAGATGCGCGAGGTGATGTCGTCGACATACTGCAATGCGACTTCTACGTGCACGCCATCCTGTTCCTTCTCGACATAAAAGACAGTCTTGTGGACGGTCTCGAGGTGATGATTCTGGAATGAGACGAGACTGCGCAAGCCACCCTCGAAGTAAAATGTAACGGACGGTGCGTCGAGCCCGAGCTCGCGCAGATAAAATACTTCTTCATCTTTTACTCCGCCAGCCGGCGGACTCACTTTGCCCTCGGCCGTAGCCCCACGGGCGCGGCGCAAGTCGAGTATCGAGACGCGGAGCCCTTTGACCAAATACGCCTGTTGGCGCATGTGGGAGACGATGGTGTCCCAGTTCAATTCCCTGTCGGGGAATATGGAGCCGTCGGATTGGAAAGTGATGATGGTGCCGTGCAATTTTGAGGTGCCGATTTTCTTGGTCTTCCCGACCGGTTTGCCGCCGTTCTTATATTCCTGGACATACTGCCCGCCGTCGCGGTGCACCTCCGCGCGCAGGTGTGTTGATAGTGCGTTCACCACGGAGACTCCGACGCCGTGCAGGCCGCCCGAAACTTTGTATCCTTCACCGCCGAATTTCCCTCCGGCGTGGAGCATCGTCATGACCGTCTCAAGTGTCGAGACTTTGGTCTTGGGATGTATCTCTACCGGGATGCCGCGGCCGTTGTCGGCGACGCGCACGCGATTGTCCGGCAAAAGAGCAATCTCGACATCATTGGCGAAATCGCCCATCGCTTCGTCGCGTGAGTTGTCGAAGACTTCCCAGATGAGATGGTGGAGGCCCGAGGTACCAGTGGTACCGATGTACATGCCCGGCCTTCGGCGCACCGCTTCCAATCCCTCGAGGACGGTAATGTCAGAGGCTCCATAGGAGCCTGTTTTTGCCGCCTTTTCGGGGGCCTTTTTTGCCTTCTTTTCAGCCATATTTAGTGGATTCATTGTATCAAAAAACAATACCTTTGCATAGCCCCAAAAGGTGTATATAGTGCGCACGGGCTCCCAGTTCTGAGGCGCCCATTTCGACTGCTCAGGAGCAAAAGATGCGGAAAGTTCTGCAGAAGATACCTGTGTTCGCCTGGGTATTGTCCCTGGCAGCCACCCTGATGACTGGCGTCTGGTTCGGCCTTCCAACCATTGCGCGCAACGTTAAAGTCGACTGCACGGTCAGCGCGAGCGGCGAGACCGCCCACTGCTTAAGGACCAAGGTGGTTTGGCTGACGGTTCTGCAAAAGAAGGGCGCTCGGCAAAACCTCGCGCCGGACGACGTTGTATCCTGCGAATGGTCGGTAATTCCCATGGGATACACGCTGTATCCGATGAGTGACGAACCCGAATCTTGCGATTCGGAAACGAAATGGAAGGCCCAGGGCATGTCCCTGGGCTTTCACTATCTAACTTCCCACCCCTTTCCTTTCACCGCCGCGTACACCTTTTCCATGACAGCGTTCACTTCCGCATCGGTAAGCGTCTTTTCAAATGATTGGAATACGAGGCGAAATGCGAGCGAGGTTTTGTCGCCCTTTTTGAATTCATCGAATTTCTCGCTTCGGAGTAAAAGCTGCCCCGCTTGCGCGCGAATGACCAAGAGTACTGCGTCCGGCTCCGTCCCCGCGGGTGTCCAGAGCGCGATATCGCGCACGATGAACGGATAGCGGGAGAAAGGCTGGTAACGCTCGGTATTCGATATCGGCAGTTCCTCGTACCCACGAGGCGTCGCCTCGTGGGTTTCGAGGGCAAATTCACGCACGCCGGAGGTATCAGCAGTGCCAAGCATTACCGTCTCTAGCCCGCCTTTCCATACCGTGCCGATTTCGAAGAGTTTAACCTCATTGAGTCCAAGCAGGTCTTTGTTGCGGATATTTTTTTCAAGCGCACTTTCCAGACCGTCGGTCAGATTGGCGCGCAGATACGGGCGTACACCGTCCACTTTGTTGGCGACCATGCGCTCGCCTTTTTCGGCAAATACGGATGTGAAGACCTCCGAATATCCCTTCGCAACGAGCTCCTGGCGCTTTTGTTCTGCAGCGTAGAAGTTCGCATTGATTCCCGGCCTGTTTGGAAATGCGGGGAGTCCCGTCGCCGGTATTTTGTCGTAACCCACGATGCGCGCGACTTCCTCGATAAGGTCTTCGGGAATCACGAGGTCGAGGCGTTTAAATGGTACCGTCACGGTAAACGAATCGCCCTTTTTCTCAAAGGGCAAATCGAGTCGAGTGAAGGCGTCGGCGATGTCTGATTCCGCAAGCTTCGTACCAAGCACCGCATTTACCTTTTCGAGTGAAACGGAAACCGTTTTTCTCTCTTGCGGCTTCGGGTATTCGTCAACGAACCCCTGCACCTCTCCACCGGCAACCTGCACGATAAGGTCGACCGCCGCTTTGAGGCCGTAGGACGCAAGCTCGGGCGAGATA
>MFKY01000003.1 GCA_001781175.1 Candidatus Kaiserbacteria bacterium RIFCSPHIGHO2_01_FULL_55_37 | reverse complement strand
CCAGACAAGCCCCTCCCCGGAGGGGCTTTCTGTTTGTGGTCTGCAATCTGCGCTCGGAACCGAACTCAGATTGCAAGCCGCAATATCGCGAGACTGCTATGTGAGCTTTTGAAAGAGCTTACGTACGTTCGTAGCTCTTTCACAAGCTTGCATATGAGCAACTAATCCAACAGAGGGCAATAGAACCATGGATGTACGCACTAGTCCGTATCTCGCCGACGTCACCCACGGGGCGTTCCCGCGGAAGCCGGCAGTTTTGCGGGTCCTTCACAGGCCCGGTCCGGCGTTCATCGGAATTTCCGGGGGCGAGGGCAGCTACACACATATCGCCGGACGGCGGTATGCGAGGGAGCGCGGTATCAAACTGCCGCACTTCGAGTACCTCACCTTTGTCGAGGAAGTGCTCCATAAACTCCAAGAAGGACACATCGACGTGGGCATCTTCGGCATCGTGAACTCAACCGGAGGCGTCGTCGAGGAATACATGCCATTCCTTGGACACTTTCGCTGGAACTTCGTCGAGGTCATCACGTTTGAGGTGAACCACATGTTGCTCGCGCTACCGGACACCGGACGCGACGAAGTTCGCAGCATCGTGTCCCAAGAACAGGCATTGCGGCAATGCCCGGAGTACCTCGCCACGAACTGGCCCGGAATCGAACCGACGCCTTATATCGATACCGCCATGGCCGCGAAGGACCTCGCCGAAGGAACGTTGCCGCTGGACACTGCGGTCATCGCTTCAGAGGCGTGCGTTGAGCTTTATGGGCTTCAAATCCTTGATGCGCGCATTCAGGACAAGAAGCCCAATATCACGAGCTTCATCGTGGCGGAACCGTTCGAGTAAGTCGTTCATTCAATGCAAGCAATACATCGGGTGGCAGGTCTTCTTATGACTCTGCCGCCCGTTTGCTTTTATATACATAACAAAACGCTGAATGGGGGTCGGACCCACTCAGCGCTGTCACGAGAAAAACTCAAGGTTGACGAAGCTGCCGCTTATGCCCTCCTTGAGCATGCCGCCTGATAGCATGAGATAGACACGGCGTTTTGTACCTACCTGCCGGCCGATGGCATATCCGCAGAGTCTCGATATGAACGTGATGCGCACGTCCATATGAAAATCTTTGTCGTAACGGATACGTGAGCCCGCCTTGGCCTTTTCAAAGAATTCTGCCGGCGACATATTTTCCCTCCTCTGCATTCCGAAAGAGCTTGCGGGCGTTTGCCTGCACCAGCCGCCTCATTGCGGGCTGGATGCTATTTCCTCCGGAGAGACAGATTCCAGACCGCACGAAAAAAGCCCCTTGCGGGGGCCCGGTCCTGTCTTCTCTCGCGACGACAAAATCACCCCCTGGGGCTCTTATTCTTCTTATTATTCTTTCCGAATCTATTATGCATATTTCGACTATACACGGTCCCTCCGTATCCGTCTACGGGGATAAAACAAAACGCCGGCGGAGGCTCTCCCCCGCCGGCGTACTATGTATTTGCTTGCCCAACTCGGCCCCCTACTGCTGGGACACAACCTCGATCTTACCGAAGGTCGCTCCCAGATAAACCAACACCAGGTGTCCTGTCCCTCCGCGGTGGAGCGACAGTCTGATCCACCCCTTGTTTTCGATGTCCCACGCCAAGATGGACAGCGTCTCCAGGTTTATGGTGTCCAGCCTGATGGTCAACTTGTCGGGTTGGTGAAGCCGCCCCGTGCAATGCAACACCCAGCCGGGCCTCGCATCGGCAGGAAAATTCATCGCGTTTCTGCCATCCATGGCAGTCCCTTTCCTTTGTATGAGCGGAATAATTGCAAGCTTGTGAAAGAACTTCACGGATGAAAGAGCTCGCAAGCCCTTTCAGAAGCTTGCTCCAGTCGCTCCGCGTTGCGATCTGGAGTCTGGCTCAATAGTGGTCGGGACAGACTCCAAAACACAAAAGCCCCTTGCTGGGGCCTGATCTGTCCTCTATGACGACAAAATCTACCCCTTAGGGCTCAGATAGTCGTAATAATACGCCGCGCCGATATTCATATTCATGAAATGTATACCCTATTTCTGGTTCTGTCTACTCGATGTACTCAGCGAGGACGGCCGTCCGAATTAGGTACGAGCTATTTTTTGCCGCTTTTACGCCATTTTTCGACCGTTACGAGGAGCGGGGTGGCGAGAAAGATGGATGAGAAGGTGCCTGTGATGATGCCTACGAGGAGGGTGAGTGCAAAATACTTGGTAGATTCCGGTCCGAGTACGAAGAGCACCATAAGTACGAGCGCGGTCGTGAGTGAGGTGTTGGTGGAGCGAACGAGCGTTTGGCTCAGCGCGCGACCGGCCGTCTCCGCAAAATCTTCCTTCCGGTTGCGGTCGTGATTGATGCGGAGATTTTCGCGGGTCCGGTCGAAGACCACGATGGTATCGTGCACCGAATAGCCCAAGATGGTGAGTACCGCCGTCACGAAAAGCGCATCTACTTGCACGCCCACCGCGTAGCCGAGAAACGCAAAGAAGCCGACCGGAACTATCACATCGAAACAGAGCGTGAGGAGCGCGATGAGGCCGTACCGCCATGAAGAAACGGGTTGCGAGACTTTGCGGAACGCAAAGGCGATAAAAAGAAGGATGCAAAGCAAGACGAGTCCGAGCGCGACGAGCGCCTTGTTGCGAAGTTCAAGCCCGATGGTGGGACCGACTTCCGTGAGCTGACCAATCGAGACCGGATTGCTTCCTTCCGGAGAGAGGATTGCCGGAAGATTCTCCCGGACCTCGGGAGTAAGGTTGCCCGCGCGGAGAATGTAGTCTTCGGTGTTTGCCTCGCGAAGCGAATAACCTTTGAGGCCCGCCGCATCAAGCGAGCGTGTAAGCACCTCCGGCGCCGGTCGGCCGCCCTCGTACGTGGCCTGTATCAGTGTTCCGCCCGTAAAATCGAGCCCGAGCTTCAAGCCAAATACCCCGATAGAAGCAATCGCCGCGAGGGTAAGTAGCGCTGATATCGCGAAGAAAACGTTCCTGTGTTTGACGATGAACATACGTTAGTTTGAGGTGCCGCTGCCGAAAATAAAGCGCGTAAAGCCGCCTTTGGCCTGCATATCAAGTGAGAGGAGGAACGTGCGGGAGATGCTGATTGCCGTAAGCATTGAGACGAGCACCCCGAGCCCGAAGACGAGCGCGAAGCCCTTGATGAGCGAAGTTCCGAACCAGAAAAGAATGACGGCGGTTATCATGGAGGAAATGTTCGAATCGCGGATGGACGGCCATGCGCGCGCAAATCCGTCATGGATTGCATCCGCCGCAGACTTCCCACCCCGCAGCTCCTCTTTCATGCGTTCAAAAATAAGGACGTTGGCATCTACGGCCATCCCGATAGAGAGGATAAATGCTGCGATGCCTGCCGCCGTCAGCGTGACGGGAATGAGCTGAAAAAGTGCAAGCATCGCCACGATGTAGAGCGTGAGGGCGACCGCCGCGAGGAGTCCCGGCAAGCGATACCACAAAAGCATGAAGAGTATGACCGCCCCTACACCGAAGACGCCCGCCATGACGCCATCCCGCACGGCTTTATCCCCGAGCGTGCCGGAAACTGTTTGTGTGGAAATGAGCTCGATGGGGACGGGCAGAGCGCCGTAATTCAGATTGCGCGCGAGCTCTTTGGCCTCGGCGGGAGTGAAGCTGCCGGAGATAACGGCGGTGCCGTCGGGAATCGCTTCGCGGATGACGGGGGTGGAGATAGCGACGCCGTCGAGGAACATGCCGAACGTGCGCCCGACGTTATTCTTGGTCAGGTCCGCAAAAATCTTGGCACCTTCGGCATTGAAGTGAAGCACGACGACCGGCTCGTTCAACTGCCCCGTGCCGCCCTGGAATTGCAGCTCCGCGCTCTTGAGATCTTTGCCGGTGATTGCCGCAGGCTCAAAAAGGTCATTCACGGTCGAAGAAGCCGTTGCGTTTGTTTCTGCTCCTTCCTTCAACATGCGGAATTCCAAAACCGGCGTCTCCCCGATGAGCGAGATTGCCTTTTGCGTATCGGTAACTCCGGGAAGCTCGACGAGTAAGCGCTCCTCCGAAGTCCCCGCGAACGTGCCCGCATGTTCCGTCTGCACAATAGGCTCGGATACGCCGAAGAGATTCACGCGCCGCTCGATGGTGTCGCGCAGTGATGCCATTGAGTCGGCGACGTCGCTTCCTTTAATCGCGGTGAGGTCGGCGCGGTAGACGAGCTGTGTGCCGCCCGAGAGGTCGAGGCCGAGCTTAAAGGGCCGTGAGGCGTCTGCCTGGCTGCTGTAGACATACCAGCCGATGCCGGTGCCTACAATCAGTATTACAAGCGCGATTGCGCGTTTTTGCCACATGGCGAGCAGTATACCCGCAGAATGCGACGACGCAACGCGGCCTAACTGCCGACCTTTTCGAGGAGATCAAACAGGTTCCTGAATATCATCGCGACCGCGACGGGGCCGACGCCGCCGGGGACGGGGCTGATGAAGGAGGCCTTTTCGGCGCACGCGGGGTCGGCGTCGCCCACTACCCTGCCCTTGGATTCGGAAGCTCCCGCATCGATGAGCGCGACGCCCTCTTTTATCTGTTCGGCTTTAATGAGCCCCGGATTGCCCGCACCGCAGACAACGATATCGGCATCCTTGAGGTCCTCGACGGAACCTTCTTTAAGGGTAAACATAGAGACGCGGGCGCCGAGGCGTTTCAGGAGGACCGCGCTCGGAGCACCGACGAGGCGCCCTGCGCCGATGACAACGGCTTTCTTCCCTTCTATGGTCACGTGAGCGCGTTTAAGCATTTCTATGACCGCAAGCGCAACCGGCGCGAACACAGGATGCTTATCCTCCGGAACGGTCGGATTGAGCGCGTCGACATCTTTTTCCAAGGGGATTGCAGCGAGCACGGCATTGGTATCAAGCGTCTTTGGTAGCGGGAGTTGGACGATGACGGCATCCACATCCACTGCCAGCCGCTTCACCGCCTCGACCGCAGAGGCAGTGTCAGCATCACCGGGAAGGTCAACTCGTATCATTTCTATATTGAGCTTGGCCGCCGCGCGGGTCTTGATACGCACGAACGATTCGATGACGGGAGACGGTCCGCCGACGATGATGCCGAGCTTGATGGGTCGCTCAAAAAGAGCGCGGCGCTTTGCAAGCGCCTCGTACATGTCTTCTGCTATTGCTCTGCCGTCGATAATCATGTGATTCCCATTTCTTTCTTAAGCATCATAATACCATCTTCCAGGCCAACAAGCGGCTTCCACCCAAGCAGCTCCTGCGCTTTGCGGTTGTCTGCAAGTGAATCGTGCGCCTCGATGCGGGCGGGACCGTAAACGATTTCTCCGCCGAACATATCGGCAAGCGCCTTGATGGAGGTCTGGCGACCCGCACCGATATTGATGACCTCCCCTTTTCCCACCTGCGGGCTCTCCGCGGCAAGCAGATTGGCACGGACGACATCCGAGACATGCGTAAAATCCCGCGTGACCGTGCCGTCGCCGAAAATCGTAATGGGCTCATTATTCTTGCGCGCCAGGGCAAATTTCCCGATGGCGAGCGCATATGCGCCGTTCGGGTCCATGCCCGGGCCGTAGACATTAAAATAGCGGAGGCTCACCGTTTCAATGCCGTACGTTTCGGACCACAATTTCGTAAAAAGCTCGCCTACGTACTTTTGCAGCCCATATGGATTGACGGGATTCGCGACCATCTTCTCTTCAAGAGGCAACGTCGTCTGCTCGCCATACGCCGAGCCCGATGCCGAATAGATGAAGCGGCGGACTTTTGCCTGCGCGGCAGCAGTAAGAGCCGAGACTGTGCCTGTCACATTTTGGTCGGTCGTCTCGACAGGATGTTCGATAGAATACGGTACGCGCGGTACTGCAGCCGTATGGAATACCACATCCGCCCCCTCCATGATTGGTTGTATCGCATCGGTAGAGCGTACATCAAGCACATGAAGTATCGCCTCTTTCGGAAGAGTATCTTTTCGGAACGATGGGTCAATGTCGATGATGTGCGTCTCCCATCCGGCCGCCACGAGCGCGTGCGCAAGATTGCTTCCGATGAAGCCCGCCCCTCCGGTAACTACAGTCTTCTTCATGTGCTCATTCTACAATTTATTCCAGTCCCAAGCGAGCGCAGGTCCGACTCTTTTCCGGCTTCGCAGGCGACTAGTAAGTCGTGCCGAGAGGCCAAGACGGCGCCGAGACCGAGCGCTGGCGCAGCAGCGCCAGACAGCGTCCCGTCTGCCCTTGTCAGGGCAGGGCCCAGCTAAGGAAGACCTGTCGAGCGCCACCTTATGAGCCTCGCGCAGTCACAAGAATGCGCACTGTCTGAAGCAGAATAAACAAATCGAGTAAAAGCGAGCGGTGCGCGAGATAGTATAGGTCGTATGAGAGCTTCGTCTTGGTCTCAACTATGTCGGCGCCGTGATGCGGATCTCTATCGTGCCGCACTTGCGCCCAGCCCGTAAGTCCCGGCGCGATGAGGTATCGCGCGTTGTAGTACGGTATGCGGGCGCTGTACCCCGCCGCGAGAGCGGGTAGCTCGGGCCGCGGACCGACGAGTGAAAGGTCGCCCCGCAATACATTCCAGAGCTGCGGAAGCTCGTCCAAACGCAATAGCCGCAACCAGTATCCGACACGCGTCACGATGAGCTTGGATTTCCCGCTGCTTCCGTAATTGCCCTCATCATTTCCGCTCATGCTGCGGAACTTGAGTATGCGGATAGGTTTTTGGAACCTGCCGACACGTTCCTGCACGATAAAAATAGCGCCGCCGTCATCGAGCTTTATCGCGAGCATGACAAACGGATAAAATATGAGAGAGATAAGCATCCCGACTCCCCCACAAAGAAAATCTATCAAGCGCTTCACGATGTCATATCCCCGCGACGCACTTACATTCCCGAGTATCCACTCGTAGTTCATGAGCGATAACGGTTCACGCTCAAAGACCTCCTGATAGAGAGCAGTCGCGTCAAGAAGCGCAAAGCGATGCTTGTGGAACGCGGCGTCATAAATGATGGGAAGAGCCGCGGATACGGCCTTGTCAGAGAGGTCAACGACCAAGAACGTCACATCATCTTCCTCGGCAACGCGGCACGCATGCTGTATCACCTCGTGCGAAGGCGCATGGGCGGTATCAATGACATACTCAAAAGCAAACGGGTAGCGTGCATCCGACGAGACTTCCTCCGCAAGCGCGTGCGCATCGGGACCGGATGCGATGAGGACCCCTTTAAGCCTGCGCCGGCTGCGCACATGCGGATAGAGCCCGATACGCCAGAAAAATATCAGAACGAACGAGACGACAAGGTAGAGGAGAAGAATTGTTTTCGGCGCCAGGCCGAACGCAGGGATGGAAAAGAAAAAGAGCGCCGCGATGACCATGTTGATGATCTGCGTATAGAGAATGGTCGCCGCAAGACGGCTGCGGAAGAGCCGCGTGTGCCGCCCATAGAGACCCGCAAGAAAAAACACGACCGCCCAGGCGACGAACAGGACAGTGAAGGGCACGAGGTGAAGCTGGAAGAGATCTCTACTTGGGAGCTCAAGATACCGTACAGTGAGGGTCACCCACAGGGAGGCCGTGAACACAACGATGTCGCCCAGGAGGAGAACGACGTATTCCCGCTTGGGGACCAACGACATATCAGGTATTATTACATAAAATATGGCTCAAAACAACCTCCCGACCCGAAAAAAAGTTCTATTTTTAATCACGAAGGCTACTTGGGGCGGGGCGCAACGGTACGTCTACGACCTTGCGACACACCTGTCTCAAGAAGAGTTCGAGCCGGTGGTCGCATATGGCGAGTCTGGCCGGTCGGCAAAAATGCTTTCAGACGCTGGTGTGGCTACTCATCCGCTCCCTTCCCTCGGACGCGATGTGGCGGTTGTTTCTGATATCTTAAGCTTTTTTGAAATCCTCGCCTGCTTGCGAAAGATTCGTCTCGACGTGCTTCATCTCAACAGTTCGAAGGCTGCGGCGCTCGGCGCACTTGCCGCGCGCCTCGTGGGCGTGCCAAAAATTATTTTCACCGTCCACGGGTGGCCGTTCAACGAGAAACGTAATGAATTTGTGCGGGTGATAATATATCTCGTAAGCTGGTTCACCGCATTTCTAAGTCATGCGGTCATCGTCGTTTCAAAATCGGACGAGGCGCAGGGAAAAAAGATGCGGTGGGTCGAAAAGAAGATGTATTACATTCCTATCGGCATTGAAACGCCGGACTTTATTGCGCGCGACGAATCGCTCGAAGCCCTCAGCCTCGAAAAGACCTCCACGCCGCGCATCGTCACGATAGCGGAACTCACCGGGAATAAAGGCCTGCGATACGGTATCGAGGCCGTCTCGATACTCAAGTCGGAGGGCGTCAACGCGCAGTACGTCATTATCGGCACGGGAGAGCTCCGTCGTCGGCTCGAAGATTTTGCAATAGAAATGAACGTCGAGGAACACGTAACGTTCGCCGGCTTTATAGACGACGCGCCGCGGTATCTGAAAGCGTTCGATATCTTCCTGCTGCCCTCGATAAAGGAAGGCATGCCTTACGTGCTTCTCGAAGCTGCGGCGGCTGGGTTACCCATCGTCACGACGACCGTGGTAAACCCGGGATTCGTCGAGAGTTACTCACGCATCCGGGCGGTCCCCCCAGGAGACCCCGAGGCGCTCGCGGCGGCGTTGGTAGAAACCATGCGCGAGAAATCAGAGAAAGAACTCTTCCCTGCCGAAAACCACTTTACACTTGTCGAGATGGTCGAGAAGACAGCTGCGCTCTACCGCTGAAAATCTTCCGTCAGTATGAACCTGGGGAATGTACGTAGACCCTATCGTACACATACTCGTTTCCTCTTTGACAGGATATAAAGATCTCATTTCCCCCTGTTACGTAGTAGACGCGTTGTGAACCGGATGGAGAGACATTACTTAAGCCATAACTCTCTATATCCAAAGAGGGGCGGACGTTGCTGGAAATAGAACATGTCCCCACATTATTTGAGGTCCAACTCACTGCTATCGCCTCGTTGTTTGAGAGTGTGAGTGGACCATCCGACCCGTTCACCTTGAGATCGACATTGGCAATCGGCAACGTGCCGATATTAACGATGGTCACCATGCGCTCTGTCCCGGCTTGATTGCCCGCGCTGTCATGGACATAGGCGCTGAGTGTATACGTGCCCGCTTTCGGATATGCATAGGTATGCGAGAAAGTGGTATTCGGACTCGGGGTCATGCCTTGGTTTGATGACGGATTAACCGGTACCAATTCGTCGCCCCAATAGATCTGGTATGAAAGCGCCCCGCCTTCCGGATCGTACGCATTGACCGTCCACGTTATCGGCTGACCGACAGTCGCACTCGTCAGGCCCGTGAATGAGGAAATAACGGGCGGCTTGTTCGCTGCTACCGGCTCTTCTATCAACTCGCCGGCACAGTATACGCCCTTCGAAATAGCGCAATTGAACATACCTCCGTCGGCAGGAATTTCTCCATCGAGATACTTAAAAGGCAGTCTCGAATCGCCGAACTTTTGTCCATCAGGAGCAATTTCCATCGTTGTCCCGATAACATAGCCTCGTCCATTGGCGCGGGACGCATATCGATACATGGACTTCGAATACGGGTCTGTGGGGAGGCGGTCTATGTATCGTTCCGTTACCAACACACTCAGTGCACTCGGGGCACCGCGATCAAATCCGGGAGGATATCGGCCGTGAGCATCAAAATATAACTCAAGGGCTAGTTGTAATTGTTTTACATCGGAAACCCTGCGCTCGTTGCGACCGGCAGCATCCATTGTTTCTTTCGCAATCTTTACGTTGAACACACTCGTATCATCTTCCGCTATGGATGGCGCTGCGAGAAGTGACTCGATTGTTTTGACATTGGTCGCATCAATAATCCTGAACTTAAAACCCACTCGAATACCTGTACCGATGTTGCGAAGGAGTTCCTTGCCTACACTTGTGAGATCTGATTCTCCGAAGTCGAAAACCCTGTTGACGTCGAGTTCTTCGGAGGATGTACCCCACTTCGGTAACGTGTCACACCCCTCGCCATTCTCAACAAGGAGCGACCGGCCAAACTCGTCCGTCCATATGGCGCATAGGCCAAATTGTGACGGCGAACCGGAACCGGAGACAGTATACGACAACGGAAGTTTGGCGCCGTTCGTCCACAAGAAATTCTCGCCCATTTTCTTGACTTGTATCTGGACACGCCCATCCACCGAGCCCCTCAGCGAAAGACTCCCGCCGCATTTCGTCGCCAGTGCTGCCCGCGTCCGTGGACCGACGGTTCCGTAACCCGCCATCCCGGACGATGCGACCGCGTTTTGCGCCTGCCATTTCTGCACGGCGCGCTCGGTGGCCGGACCAAACAGGCCCGTGGCCGAGTCTGACGCAAGGTAGCCTTGCCCGTTGAGGAATAGCTGCAGTTGTTTCACTTCGTCCCCCCGCATCCCGCGTGAGAGATTCTTTGAAAGCTTCGCGCACGCGGTATCCGCCGCCTTGGTTTGAGCACTCAAAGTGCTTTGAGATGATTGCGCCTTCAGAGCGGCGACTCGGGCGAGCAAGGTCTGTATCTGCGCCTGGAGGTCCGAAAGCTGATCGGCCGAAGCGTCGAGTGGCGAGGCAAGAAGAAATAGTCCGAGAAGCGCGGTCGTGGTTTTCTTTAGCATGATTATTCTGATAATGACACGCTCTTTTCAGCGTGTCTATCACTACAGTGCTCCAACAATCTCCGTTTCATCGCGGGCTTGAATACTCGGCTTGGCGTGACGGCGCATGCCCATGAGAATCCCGAGCGCCAGGTACTCGGTCACAAGGTGCGACCCACCGTAGCTCATAAACGGCAGGGTTGTGCCGGTAATGGGGAGCAGCCCGATATTCATTCCCACGTGCACGATGAACTGAGCAGTGAAATAGACGGCGATGCCCGCTCCGAAAAGGATATCGAAATTGTCGGAACCGTGACTCGCGATGGCAAGTATCCGGACGATGAGAACAACAAAAAGCCCGAACAGGAGCACTACTCCGACAAAACCCCATTCCTCGGCGAATGCGGCAAAGATGAAGTCGGTCTGATACTCGGGCAAGAACCGCAGTTTGGATTGCGTGCCATACCCTATACCCTTCCCCAACAGTTCTCCGGAACCCACCGCAATAGTCGACTGATACGCGTTGTATCCGGTGCCGCGTATATCCGCAAGCGGATGGAGGAATGTAAGGACGCGTTGTTTTTGATACGGTTGCAGGCCGTATTGCCATAGGCCTGCAAGTACGATGGTCCCGACTACAGCGAGTGTCAGGAGGTGCTTCCACGAAATCCCCGCCACCAGCACCATGCCGAGCCAGATACTTGCAATGATAATGGAGGAGCCGAAATCGGGCTGGAAAAACACGAGTATGAAAAGCGCGGCGCCATACGCGCCCGATACCGCAATATGCCGGAACGCGGCAATCTCGACATGCCGACGTGCGAAGTACTTCGAGAGCATCATCACGAGCAGGAGTTTGGCGGGATCCGACGGTTGTACGGACAGGAATCCGAGATTAAAACGGTTCTGCGCACCTTTGACGATAGCGCCGAACATATAGATGAGAGCCAGCGAAAAAACTACCGCCGCGAAAAACCCCGTGATGACCGGTGTCCGCCTGAGGAAGCCGTAATCGGGAATGCTCGCAACGAAGAAACCCGCAACGGCAATGCATATCCAAACCAGCTGCTTGTCAAAAAAGGAGTTCTCTGCGGAAAATGAGCGCATGGTCACCAGTCCGAACAATGAGATGACGACGGCGCTTATGAGAATGACCCAATCAATGTGAGAAAATATCCGGGCTCTGTTCTCGGCGGCCCGCCTCAGCTGGGAGATCATACCCGGCTAGTACAATTTCGAATAGTTCCTGCTGCTGTATTAGTACCCATGACGAAAGTTTTTCCTTCAACGTTATCTATCTCATCGTCGGCGAGTACGCCACAACCAAAGGGATTCGAAATTGTCCTGCCGGGCATACTTCAGTTCTGCGGTTCGACAAGCGTCGGCCGGACGAGCGGGATAACGTCGATCCTGCCCGTCTGCATAGTGAAGGGGTCCGGCCAGGTGAACGTGATCTGCGACGAGGCACCGGAGTCAATGCGCGCAAGTGTGGTCGCTGAAGCGGCAAACGCATTGCCCGCAGGGTCGAATATCACGGCAACGAAAGCGATGTCGGTAATACTCGCGACGGAATTGTTCTTCACGGTGGCGGTAAGACGGGGAGTACCTGTGACATCTGAAATATCTTTGTTGTTAACGGTCAGCACAAGCGCATTGTCTTTCATGCGCTCCCAAACCAGCGGCTCACTTAGTTCAAAATACGTACGAGTGACGATACGGCTTCCCGTATTGATCCGGGCTGCGATGACAGGCGTAATGGCTCCCGGCATTATGTACGTGGTCCCCTCACGTTCGGCGATAAGGATATTCTGCGAATCGTAGAGGCCGAAGCGGTACCGCGCCGCGCGAACTCCCGCGTTGTTGTTGGGATTCTGTATATAGGCGACCGCATTATAGGAACCGTCGCGTACACGGAAACTCCGCGCCCAGAGGGTCGCGTGCGGCTGGAGCATCCGTTCGTCCAAGATGAGACACGGCCCTCCCTTGTCGATTGACGTCTCCCCCTGATTTTGGATACCGTCACCGCATGTCGGCGGAGTCTTGAAATATATGTACGCAATGGGAGCCCCGATTACCACAATGAAAAATATAATGACGCCGGTGAGGTACGTCGTCCGCCGCCGTGATGCCCATGACATAGGCGAATTGTACCCCAACGCAAAGCGCCCTGCACTGTTATGGCAGGGCGCTTTTTTGAGCATTCTGTGTTGGCGACATGCGGCAACCGCGAATCTACTGATTCGCCTACTCTCCTCCTTAAAGGTTCTGTTCTGGCGGTTAGCTACTCTTGCCTTGCGACTACCATCGCCTCAACCGGGCTTAACTACCGTGTTCGGAATGAGAACGGGTGTGACCCCAGCGATAAACCACCAGAACGGAACCTTCAAAGATTCCGTGATGTTGTCCTCCGAAGGAGGATCTTCCTCCGGAAGAAAACGAAGAACGATAGAAGAAAGATTCGAAAACAAACTGCACAAGATCTTGCACTGCAAAATCTTGGCAAAATAGCGCGACTCTCACAATTCCTGTCGAGAGTTCTGTGGGCGGATTAGTACACCTCGGCTACACGCATTGCTGCGCTTCCACCTGGTGCCTATCAACGTGGTCATCTCCCACGAGCCTCATAACGATTCCTGATCTTGGAGTTGGCTTCCCGCTTAGATGCTTTCAGCGGTTATCCGTTCCCGACATAGCTACGGGGCGATGCACCTGGTGGTACAGCCCCCAGACCAGAGGTCAGTTCAT
>MFKY01000002.1 GCA_001781175.1 Candidatus Kaiserbacteria bacterium RIFCSPHIGHO2_01_FULL_55_37 | reverse complement strand
GATAGTACTTTGTGTCGAGAAGGCTCCTGCGGCTGTCGTGGTCGCGTTACCGCCGACCCACAATGCGCCGGCTACGGAGACCGCTCCGGTCGTTGAGGCAGTGGTAAGTGAAGATAACCCCGTAACGGCGAGCGTGCCGTCCGTCGAGATATCCGTACTGATTGTCGTCGAGGCACCTACCGTGCCTACCACGAGAAAGACGCCCGCGACGACCGCGACGGCCATCGCGACTACCCTGTCCAGAGTGAACGTTTTTTGCATAATGTGTTCTAAAGATAATAATTATCTACTAATGCAGCGAGTTCGACGCTCGTTGTTGAAAAAACCTGATGATACGACGAGGTGCCTGCGTGGCACTCGTATCCATACATTATATACCCACCCAATCGGAAGGTCCCGTGAAGTACATGCGGAGAGTGGATAACTCGATCCCGAGGATGAGCAGCCCGGACCTATGCACCAAGACTTTTGAGGAATACGGGGTCTGTTTCGACCAACCCGGGGGACTTTATCCTCAACTCCCGCACTATTTCGAGCGCCCGGTCACGATTCCCCGTGAGGAGCTCCGCTTTTGCAAGGTCATAGAGCGTAGGATAGTCGGTCGGGTTGTCCGTTACGATGTCCGATAGGAAGCGCCTCACATTCGGCCAATCTTCGGCGGCAATGTAGTAGCGAAGCGCTTTGCGGGCAACATCCGTACCCCCTTTATAAAGCCGCAGGCCCTCGTCAGCCCACCTCTTGGCAGAAACCTTATCTCCGACCACAAAATAGAGCGAGGCGATGATGAAGCGCGGCTCGGCGAGACCGGGAACCTTTGCTGCGTACTCTTCAAGCGGGGCAAACGCCTCCCGGTAATATTGGTTCCGTTCTGTCGCCGACTTCGACTGGTCGCCTTTCCGGAGCGCGATGTTGCTCAATATGTACCAGGGTTGCGCACGCTTGGGAGAGAGCTCAATGGCCCGCGTGAGGACGAAACGCAAGAATGCCTCGTCAATTGTTTCCTCAGGAGGTGCGGAGTCAAGGACATGCGCAAGGTACACCGCGGTGCGCGCATCGTACGGATACCGTTCATAGTTGTTACTGAGAAGATCAAGCGCGTACTTGTATGCGGCCACCCGCTGTGTCCCCACGAGCGTCGTCTGCTGCTCTTCCGTGTACATACTGTACGCTTGATAGCCGTATTCGATGTCCGCGTATGTGTTTAGCGAGAGACCTGCCCGAAAAACGGAAACGGCTCTGTTCACATCCGTCACGCGATAGTCGTACCCACCCGCAAGAAGAAGGTTGGCCCGCAAAGGCTGGATGGCAACGGGATATAAAAGTACGAGTATCGCGCCTGCGACACCGTACGCGATGAGCGGCTGCGTCCGGAAACGGATCGTGGAAGGAATTGCTTTGCTCGCGGTATCTTGAGCGCTTGCGTATGCGAGTGCGCCCGCAAGAGTTGCGAGCAAGAACCATAGTGTCATTGCGGTATCAAAGACGAAGAAATTCTGTATCGCGTACGTGCCCGACAGAAGTAGCAAATATACACCGAACGGCTCTCTGCGACGGGACAAAGCGACGCCGACGTATCCAAGTGCCGCGATAAGTCCCGCATAGAGCAACGCTCCCAATATGCCGAACTGCACGAAGTAGTCGAGGAAGGCGTTGTGTGAGCGGTCAAACCATTGCTCGAGAATTGCACTTGGGTCGTACACGCGGTCGAAGATTCCCTCGATATGCTCCGCGCCGTATCCGGTAAACGGTCGCTTCATCGCTTCGCCAAAAACGTGCTGCCAAACGAAGAGCCGGCTGGATACGGTCGCATCCGATAACGAGATAGAAGCGACGCGACGTACCGGCTCGAATGGTGCTTGCTGCAGTGGCATGCGAAATGCGAAGAATAATCCCGCGAAAACAAGGAGTCCTGCAAGGCCGAAGCGCGCGTAACTGCGCGTGCGCCCCCCTGCCCCGAGCGATTTATCCTGAGCTTTGTCGAAGGAAGTCGAGGGGTTCCACGCCAGGAAGAGCAATGTGAAAAAGCCGACGACGAGCAGCGCGAGCAAGGTCCCGCGCGTAGCTGCGAGTACGATTGCAACGAATTGGAGCGCGGCACCGGTGTAATACACTTTGCGCCAAGACCCACGCGACTCGGCCGCGATAGCGAGCGTCGCCCACAGCGCCATACCGAGGTAACCCGCCAGGAATGCCGCGTTGCCAAGCGTCCCGCCAAGGCGTCCGTGCGCCTCGGCTACGAGCGTGAAGTTGATTCCGGAAATCTCGCCCAGCCACTGCGCCACCACGTACGCGGCAACTGCGCTCGCTATCCATGCAACCAGTTTGAAAAGTCGTCCGAGGAACGTCTGGTCGGCGGCAAGAAGTGTGGCATAGAAAAAGAGGACGGCGACCGTGAGCGTGAGCAGTCCGTCGCCGCGGTCATAAACAGACCAGAAGCTGTGGTAGAAATCTATGCCGATAAGGGATGTTGCATACGCGACGAGAAGTAATGCGGCGGGTATCCAGGTTATTTTTCTTCGCAGTCTGTTCCAATAAAATTCGTGTCCGGAGAACGCAAGGTACGCGAAGGCCGCGAGCACGATGATGCCGAGCGCGCGGAAGAGCAAAGTCTTCGGGGCAACGAACGGATACACAAGGCCGCCACCATACACGAGCGGCAAAAGCGCGGGTGCGAGGAGGAGCCAAGTGAACCATCGCCCGATGTGCTTCCTCATATTGAGTACGCGGGTTATTCCACTGATGTGGAGAGGTCTGCTTCAGCTTGTTTTATCGCATCTGTATCCCACGGCATATGCGCCTGGAGAAATTCCAGGCGCGCACGGATGTACTGCGAGGTAAACTGCGCCGCGATCATGTGGTCGTACGCGACGCGAGCACTATTGTATGCGCCGAGCCGTTCGAGCAGCTTGCCCATGTTGTGCCACGCCAGACCGGTCTTCGTGGAATCTATCGCTAGCGCATAATTCAGATACTCGTACTCTTTTCCGCCGTCGCCGAGCATCTCATATTGATTCGCGATGCTCACGTAGAGTTCGTAGTTGGAGTACGTCCCGGAATTGAGAAGACCTTTCAAGCGGGTAATGTCCGCACGTACGGCCGCTTCGAGTTGTCCCCCGTCTTTGCGGGTACCCGCAAAATCCCAGGACGTTACCGTATCGCCCGGCACGAGGGAAAACGAAGCCGGCTCCTTCGGCAGCGGCTTTGGCTTCACGATAGCCGCAGGAGCCGGTTGCACTTGAGGCGTAGAGGAGGTCGTGGTTTGCTCCGGCGAAGAGGTCGCTATTGGCTCCGAGACAGGAAGAAGCTGTGACGAATTCCTCTTCCACCAGACCCCTGCCACTAGGAGGACGATAAGCGCGGCACCGGCTGCGTACACTCCATATTCTTTCTTCATATGCGGGAGAGTGTACCACCATTTCGTCACGGGAGCATGTTCGAAAACCATCATATACGAGGCGCGGGGATAGCGACGACGGAGACGTACTGCAGGTACGGTGACGGCGACGCTGGGGTCCACGCAACGAAGTAGATGGTGGTTTTAGACATGCTCATACACAAAAACCACCCCTTTCGGGGTGGTTTCTGCTTGCCGGATCGTTCTCCTCCGGCCGGAGGACCAGCAACGAGTGCTGCTGTGTCAGCCTAGGACTTCCTAGAAGTTCACTGATCGGTTGCCGATCGTGAGAGGAAGCGTCTTGACGAGGTAGTCACCCGTCCAGTCAGAGGTCGAAGCGCCGTCCGCATCCGAAGAGTGATCGGCGAGATCAGACCAGTCAGACCAGGCGAATGAAGCTGCAGTGGTTACACCTTGCGTACCAGCCGCTGAGCCGAAGACTGCCGTCGAAGACGCGCTTGTCTGCGGATTGGCGATGGATACGCTGATGTTGTTGGCACCGGATGCAGTACCGCCGACAGTTCCACGAAGCTCGTATGTCTTCGAGGAATTCGCTTCAACCGTCTCGATGGTTGTCGGACGGAAGTGGAGCAAGCAGCTTGTGAGGTTGTCACAAGCGTCGAGTCCTCCGAGGAGGTCGCCCGTCGTCGTTGCGAACGTACCATCAATCGAGTTGGAACCGCTCCACAGTTTGAGAGTGGTTGTCGCTCCAATGCTGATGACGTCCCTCTTGTTGACGGTGAAGACTACGGAGCCCCAGTCAATCTTGCCTGCAGAGTCAGCCGTGACCGAGAACCGTCCGAGGACCTGATCGGATCCTTCAGTGAGGTTCGACGAGTCAAGAGCTACTGCTGCGAGAGTCGGCTTGGACTTGCGTACGTACATCGTACCCTTGCCGCTCGTGGCTGCGCCGTTGAGGTCAGCGTAGGAAGCCATCGTTGTCGAGGCTGTACCTGCGCTGTCAACCGCCTTGAAGCCGGAGTTCCATGCGAGCAATGCGGAGACTGCAGTACCCGATGTCGCACCGTTCGCAATCGTCGGAACATCCACGTAGACATCGATTGTCTTCGTTTCGTTCATCGGAACAGCGAAGGTGAGGCCGGTGAAGGTCGAGGTCGCGTGCGTGTAAGCAGCAGCAGAGTTGACTGCGAGTACCGCCGAGACGCCGTTCGCCGGACCGCCTGCCCACTTGAGCGTGACACCTGAGACCGAGGTCGCGGCGTTAACCGGGATCTTGACCGCAAGTTCCTGCACAGTGAAGCTGGAGTTGGACGCCGTGAAGTTGAAGGAACCGACTTTTACGCCGTTGCTACCTGCAATGATGTTTGCATTTTCAGGCGATGTTCCTGTCGCTTCAGTGAGCGAGCCCGTACCGACGGTGATGGTCTGGAGAACCAGGTCGGCTCCGATAGTAACGGAATTACCTGTGCTTAAGCCCGTACCGCCTGTCGTGGTGTCGACTTCCGCGATCCACGAACCGATGTTGGAGCCGGACTTAATGTTACCGACGACATCGATTGTCTTGGACGCTGAGGCCGCGACATCGAAGTTGACGGAGAACGAGTTGTCACCGGAAGCCGGTGCCGGCTTGGATGTACCAATCTGGGCACCCGTCGCGACATCAACGAGGCGGAGATCCGTGATGGATGCCGCTTCATCTGCCGAGAGGGTAACGACGATGGTGTTTACGTTCGTACCTTCCGTCGAGCCCGACGAGAGGGTGAACGAGCCCAAGCGAGCGTTGCTTGTACCCGGAATGATTGTCTGGTTGCCGTAACCCGAGTATTTCGTCGCGGTGAGTGTGCCGGACGAGACAGTGAGGGTGTTACCCGACGTGTTCGAACCAGGGACATCCACTGCATTGAGGGAGACCTGGCCGAACGCATTGTCTACGCCTGTCGAGAGCCGGACGACTGCCGTTTCGCCTGTTGTGTAGGCTGCGCCGGTCGAGGACTTCGCGTCTGCGTAGATGTCAATGATGTGGACCGCTCCCGCCTTCGCGATGAAGGACGAGCCGAACGTGAAGTTCACGTCTGTGGCATCGGTGAGGTCCTTGGTAGAACCAATTTGTACGCCGTCGACGAATACCTTACCGTTGTCGAGGCCACGAGTGCCTGCCGAAGCGGTTGCCATCACATTGAGGCTCTCGATCTTCACATCCTCACCCGAGGCGCGGAGTTCGAAGGATGCGAATTTGATGTTGGAACCGCCGAGTGTCACGTTCGCTGAAGGCGAAGTGTTCGCTTTCACGACCGAAACAGTAGCGGCACCAATCGTCGCGGATGTCGCCGAGCGAGCGGAGAACGCAGAACCGGCCGCCGTAGCGAGTACCGGCTGATTGAGTTCAGTGTCGACAAAGCGGGCATCTGCCGCACGACGGAGCGAGAGTTGGACGGTCAAGCTGGAGCCGCCGACGATATCGCCGATGACCTTGATGACACGGCCACCTGTCTCGAGACGCTTCGGAGCACCTGAGAGATCCCATGAAGCAGATATTTCACCTGCCGTAAGATTCGCTACAGGAGTGCCGACCAGGACACCGTCCACGTAGAGGCGGAGGTTCCGGACGTCGTTAAGACCGATAGAACCGAGATTGCGGAGCTGGAATGAGCTCAAGGTAACAGCGCGCGTGCCGATAGTCACGGTGTTCTGCCAGAGGACGTAGTCGTTCTGGGGATTCACCGCACTTGCGGTCGGAAGCGTTGTTCCACCGAAGTCAACCGTTGCGAGAGTCGCCGAAGAGATCAAGAGCGCTGAGCCCGAGATCGGGAGGACGACAGACGAGTCGAGAAGACCGGACGCGCTGACGCTCGTGAGCTGGACGCCGACCTGTTGGCCGTTCGTCGAAGCTGCGATGTCTGAGCGGACGGAAATCGTGACTACGCCGCCAGCCGGTACTGTGAAGAGACCGGTCGCTGCATTGTAGTTGAACATCGTGTTGCTGACTCCTGCGGAATCAGTGAGACGCGTTGCCCCCTGGAAGAGGTAGACGTTGGCCAAGGTCGAATCAGACGACACGCCGATGCGCTTGAACGCAAGGTTCGTGACAGTGATCGGAGAAGCTGTCGGGTTCGAGAAGGTGAACTTCGCGAGTTCCGCGATGGCCTGTCCTTGGACGAGTGCGCCGTACGTCGGGTTATCCGCAGCGAGCGCGACCTTGAGGCCGTTGCCCGTTACCGGAGTGGTGCCCGGTACAGTCGTTCCCGGAGTGCCTGTGCACATCGAGTTCGCCTTTGCTCGGGTCATCGGGCCCCAGATGCCTACCGGTGAAACACCGTTGGCAGCCTGGAACTTCGTGACGGCAGCTCTAGTGAGTCCGCCGAAATAAGAAGTTTCGTTGCCCGGAGAGCCTGCGCCGGTTACGGCGATCTGAGCTCCGTGAGTGTTAAGGAATTTTTGTACCGCCATCACTTCACCTCCGGATTTACCGACTGAGAGGTTCTGCGTGAAGGTCGCGCAGCTTGCGCCGGCTGACGAGCCGCCCTGCAATGCTGCGATCTGTGCCATCAATGTCGCGATCTGTGCCTGGAGGTCAGAGAGCACATCCGCCTTTGCCGGAGTGGCAAACGAGAACGCGAATCCGAAAACCATAACAACAGCCAAGAGAATTGCGGCAACATTTTTTGTTGCTAATGCTTTACTCATAGTTAATTTTGACTTTTGCACCAGGGTTCAGGTTAAGGTCTGACCTTGGGAAATTCTTAAGGTCGGACCTTTGAGAATCCTAGCCGTACACTCCACCCTTTCGACGAGGAGTCGTGTACGTTGTGTGCCTTCTGCTAAATAAATAACTGATAACTGAAGACAACTAATAATTTGGGTCTCACCTACCAGTGCGGTAGGAGCGGCCCCGAACAATTTGCTAGCCCGCACACTTTCATGAGCGAGGTTAGCAGCGAGGAATGAATGGAGTTTCAGTCATGCGATCGTTTCCGGATAAGTTCGGAAAATTCAGAAATACTTCATCAGAATATTTCACTGAGAAGCGGCCAAAAATGGCTTGTGTTTTTTCTCTATTCAAATGTCAACGAACTGCACAGAGAGACAGTGAGAAACTGGCCCTCATGCGCCTATACGACATCGTATGGGGATGCCGTCGCACAATTATATACTAGGGACCCTGCTGCACATAAATGCGCCACTCCCCCATTTGTGGATAACTTGTTGGCTACAAAAGGCCCTCGCCAAGCGGCGAAATGGATTTTCGTAGATACCTGTTATCGCGGACCACAATACTCCAATGCATTAGGGGAGTCAATTGAATAGACGCCTTAGATTCGCTTATCTTTCACACATCGGCCGGAGTATGAGGATGCGATGAAAAATAGCCTGTATTAGAAGCACCTGGACAGCGATTAAGACACAAAACCTCTAAATCGCAATAGAGTATCTGCTCCAGCGTTTAAGGCCTGCTTTCTTGACCCTGCCCAAGCCGATGAGCGCAACGAGATGACGCTGTATCATTTTCTCGCTGTATTCGGGGAGGCTTGAGGCAATATCCCGGATGCCGAGTTCACCTCCGGAACGTAGCACCGCCAGGATACTCTCCTCTCGGACATTTGGTCCACGATTGTCTGATACCTTATCGGACACCGTACTGATGTCCTTTACAGTAGTTCTGTCCTTTATAGTCACCGTGTCCTTTACAGAGCCTTCACGAATGTCCAAGAGGCCTTCTTGCGACAAAGAGTATGCCTCAGAGAGCGCCGAATTCTGGGACACATTCAAAAAGTTGCCTAACTCGTCGAGCCCCTCGATCATCGTATTGGTATTCTGTATGGAAAGAAAACCTCCGACGGCGAGCATCCGGATGAGCGATATGAGGTTGCGGATCGAGGCACGGCATGCGGCGAGGCTCTGCGAATCGCTCCTCATTTCGTCCCGCAAGGTGAGGATGTTCTCGAGCAAACGTATACCCCCGGCACGCACAGAAACTCTTATAGATTCACTTGGCTGTATGTGGTTGGTAACCAAGTATAGAGCCGCGACGAGACGCTCCGCGCGTCGGTAAGCTCTGTCTGCAGATTGATTTGCCCCAAAGGGGTTCGTGCGTACGGAATGTTTATCAAAAAAACGTAAGAGTGGGTTCGTCTTCTGTATGTCTCTTTTGTCGTCCATTATATGTCCGTAGTGTGTACTATATGCATAAAGTACATAGGGGACGTCTGTGAGTATATAAAGGACATGCTTCGTATGCAACACCGTTCGGTAGCGGGAGATTCTCAGCCCTGAAACACACAGAACCCGCCCGCCGGAAGGTTTGTGCGACGGAGATTTGTTCGAAGCATTGCCTCGGCTCGACGGCGCACAAACCTTCCGGCGGGCGGGTTGCCGACTCCTACCAAGCGGTGAGTGAGGGGGTGATATGATGTCACCATGAATCCCGTTAGAAATCGCGGACACGCGAAGTCGAGTTTCTCAATAGGATACGTTATTGGCGATAACCGAATGGGGTGGGCTTCTTTGATAGGCCGCGTCCTATTTCTAACGGGATGAAAGCAAAGCAGAAACGCGGAAAAGAAAAGAACGCCGAAACTGAGGACGACATCAAGGTCAGGTCGGTAAGTTCGGAGGCGATGCGGGGAGTGTTTGCGATTTTCTGCGTCGCACTCGCCGGATTTCTCGTCCTTGCGGAGCTCGGTGGCGGAGGCGCCATCGGCGGAGCGCTCCGCGAGTGGCTCACATGGCTTCTGGGTGTGGGGTATCTTCTCCTTCCCCTCTCTCTCATGCTTCTCGCCACGCTTATTTTCAGATCGTTCGAAAGAAAATTCGGATGGGTGCAATTTATCGCAATGATGGTCTTTTTGCTTTCCGGACTCGGCCTGATAAATCTCGCCTTTTCCGGCCGCGGCGGCATCATTGGCATCAGCATTTCGAATCTCATCGTATCCGGTGTGGATACGACGGCGACCGTTATTTTTCTTATCGCATTCATCATCGCGGCACTTGTCGTCGCGTTTGATATTCACCTCGGTTTAGTGGCGGCAAAGATTGCGGACTTTTTCCGCAACACCCCCACTGACGACACCGCGAACGAAGTGGCAGATGTGCCGGTCGTCGGCCTTCCGGAAGAGACTTCCCAAGAAAACACCGGGGATGAAGAGGCGTCTGCGGCTCCCGAGAGCAAGTCGAGAGAGTCCGGCAATCCGATAGCGAAGTTCTTCAGCAACGGTGACGCGACATCCGACGGGTTCCCCATCATCGCGGCGACAGGAAGCGCCTACATTCCCCCGCCGGTAGCGATACTCGCGAAAAACAAGGGTAAGCCCGAAGTCGGCGACGTGAAGGCCAACATGAACATCATCAAGCGGACACTCCAGAATTTCGGCATCCAGGTGGAGATGGACGAGGCTTCCATCGGCCCGACCGTGACACGCTACTCGATGAAGCCCGCCGAAGGCGTGCGCCTCTCGAAAATCATCGCGCTTCAGAGCAATCTCGAGCTTGCACTTGCCGTATCCCCCGTGCGCATCGAGGCACCCATCCCGGGCAAATCACTCGTCGGCATCGAGGTCCCCAACATTTCTCGCACGACGCTTGGCCTCGCCCCGCTCGTCTCCGACGACGCGTACGTCCAGTCCGACAAGCCGCTTTTGCTCGCGCTCGGTCGCTCTATCACGGGAACACCCCACTTTGCCGATCTCGCGCGTATGCCGCACTTGCTCGTCGCCGGTACGACGGGCGCCGGAAAGTCCGTCGCCATACACGACTTCATCGTTTCACTCCTCTACCGGTGCGGACCTGAACGCCTGCGATTCATCATGGTGGACCCGAAGCGCGTCGAGCTCACCGTGTACAACTCCATCCCCCACCTGCTCACACCGGTCATCACCGATGCGAAGAAGGCGATACTCGCACTCAAGTGGCTCGCAAAAGAAATGGAGCGCCGGTACAACATCCTCGAGGCCGAAGCGGTGCGCGATATCGCCTCGTACCACAAAAATGTCGTTGCTGTCGCGCTTGAAAGGGCCGCGAAAAAAGAGAGCGACAAGCCGCTGCCGGAAGCGATGCCCTATATCGTCCTCGTTATCGACGAATTGGCCGATATCATGTCCACCTATCCGCGTGAACTCGAAAGCGGCATCGTGCGCTTGGCCCAAATGAGCCGCGCGGTCGGCATTCACCTGCTCCTCTCGACCCAGAGGCCGAGCGTGAAGGTCATCACCGGACTCATCAAGGCCAACATCCCCGCGCGCGTCGCGATGCAGGTCTCCTCGCAGATAGATTCGCGCACCATTCTCGATGCCGGCGGTGCTGAGAAGCTCTTGGGCGCGGGCGACATGCTCTTCCTCTCCGGTGAGATGTCCAAGCCGCGCCGAATCCAGGCGCCGTTTATCTCGGAAGACGAGGTCAAAAAAGTGGTCGCCCATATACTGAGGAACAATGACGGGGCGCTCCTGAGTGAGATTGATTTCTCGGACTCACGTATGGGCCAAGGTCCCGACCCGATATTTTCCTCCTTGATAGGAGGCAACGACGAAGACGACGAACTCTACGCAGACGCAAAGCAAACGGTCATAGAAGCGGGCAAGGCATCCACTTCTTACCTGCAACGCAAGCTTGGCGTCGGGTACGCGCGCGCGGCAAAACTCATCGATATGCTCGAAGAGCGCGGCGTTGTGGGACCTGCCGACGGCGCGAAGCCGCGCAGTATTATCGGTGAGGGCAACGCGGATGAATTGGCTGCCGCAGCTGATGACGAGGAAGAAAACGCCAACACTTAAGAGCGGGTTGCCCCAAGCATATAACACCGCCTTCATATGCTAGAAACAATAAAGCAACTTTTCATACTTATCACAAAGACCGACAAAATGTGGCTCATACCGGTATTCTTGCTGCTCATCATCATTGTGCTCGTGGTGATAAGCGCCCAAATTGCTCCTGTGCCGATATTCATTTATCCGCTGATATGAGACGGCTCGTAAAACAGATAAACCACGTAACCGTACTTGCGCTGCTTTTTTTGTTCTACTATCTCGTCATCGGTCCCGTCGCGGTGGTGCGGAAATTGGTGCTCATGATACCGGCGCGCGCAGAACCTGATTCCTATTGGGAGAAGCCCGGTGTGACGGCAAAAGACAGGGCGTACTTCACGTCACCCTACTGAGCCATGTACACGCTCGGCATTTCCGCGTTCTATCACGACAGCGCGGCCGTTCTTCTCAAAGACTCGCGCCTGCTCTTCGCTGCGGAAGAAGAGCGCTTTACCCGCATAAAGCACGACAACAGTTTCCCGCGTCTTGCGATACGACACTGCCTCGAATCAGCAGGCATCTCTGCGAACGACATTGACGACATCGCGTACTATGAAAAACCGCTCTTAAAGTTTGAAAGGGTCCTTGGGAACTTCGTCGACACGTATCCCCGTTCAATGCGGCCGTTCGTGAAAGGCGTCCCGGAATGGCTCGCAGATAAGCTCAACGTCGAGCACACGATACGAAAAGAGCTCGGATTTACTAAAGAGCTGTTCTTCATCCCGCACCATTATTCCCATGCCGGTGCGGCGTTCTTTCCGTCACCATACGAGAAGGCCGCTATATTGACCACAGACGGCATCGGCGAGTATCAGACGGCCGGACTCTGGACAGGAAACGGAACTATGATAACCCCCCTACGGTCACAGAACTTCCCGCATTCTCTCGGTCTTCTGTACGCAACCTTTACCGCTTTCCTCGGATTTCGGGTCAATGAAGACGAATACAAAGTCATGGGCCTCGCGGCGCTCGGACGACCCCGTTTTACCGATGCTATCCGTACTATGGTCCGTATACGGGACGACGGGAGCTTCCGGCTCGATTTGCGATTCTTCAGATTTCGGGAATCGTTCACAATGTGGAGCAAAGAGTTCGAGAAACGGACCGGCAAGCCGCGACTCCCTTCGGAGCCCGTTACAGAATTTCATGCCGACATAGCAGCCAGCATTCAAGAAGTTACCGAGGACATTTACTTCAAAACGCTCCGGTACCTGCATCGCATTGCGAACAGTGAGAACCTTTGCATCAGCGGAGGAGTCGCATTGAACGCCCTCGCGAACGGCAAGATTCCCGCGCAAACACCGTTCAAGAATGTATATATTTTCGGCGCTTCCGGCGACAGCGGCGCCGCGGTGGGTGCCGCTCTCTACGCGGCTCACAGCCTGCACGGGATTACCGCGCGGCAGCCCGTTACTCACCTGCGCTATGGCACCTCGTATACGAACGAGGACATTGAACGGGCCCTGCGCGAAGCGGGCGTCACGTACGAGCGATTCCAACAGGAGGAAGAGCTGTGCGACCGCGTGGCAGCTCTGCTCGCAGAGAACAACGTCATCGGATGGTTCCAGGGCAAAATGGAATTCGGCCCGCGCGCGCTCGGCTCCCGTTCTATATTGGCGAATCCCCGCCTCGCGGGGACAAAAGACGATGTGAATAAGATAAAAGGCCGTGAAGAGTTCCGTCCGTTCGGCGGCTCAGTGCTCGCGGACCGTTTGGATGAATTCGTAGATACCCACGGAGCGGGTACCGACTTTCCTTTTATGAATTTCTGCTTCCGGGTAAAGAACGAAAAGCGGAGCGAGATTCCCGCAATCGTACACAGGGACGGGTCGTGTCGCGTGCAAACGGTAGACTCCGGCTACGGACGATACTACACACTGCTGAAATCCTTCGCCGCTTTGACCGGGACCCCGTTCCTTCTGAATACCAGTTTCAACATTGCGGGAGAGCCCATCGTCGAGACTCCCGCGCAGGCCGTCTCGGACTTCCTCAGTACTCCGCTCGATTATCTGGCCATCGGTGATTTCCTTGCGGTTAAGGAGCCCCGCACGGAATAAGACCGCGCGAGACAAGTTCGTCGAACAAATCCTGCGCTATAAGAGCGTATCCTTTCTCATTCGGATGAAAGTCGGGTAAGAGTCCGTTCCCGACACTCAGGTCTTCCGCTATTTCATGATAGGAAGCCGCTTTGCGCTCTGCCGCAAAATCTACCAACGTCGTCTTAATCCGTGCATGAAGGAGTTCGGTTTCACCCATCAACGGGTACGTAAAGACGACAAGCGGCCCGCCGTACGCTTCTCCAAGTGCGGCAAGCTGCCGCCTCCCATACTCAATCATTCCATCAATGCCCCATTCGGAGAGGAATGCCTCTTTTGTCCGCTTCCGTGCGATGAGCCCGATGCCTTGTTCCGGATTATCGAAGAAAGACTTGCCGCTTGTGGATTCGACGTACTCGATGCCTCCGTTGCCTGACCGGAGGACTACGTTGGGTGTATCTCCTCTCTCCTGCATTTCCTTTTTGGCCTGCGGTACGCGCTCTTCAAAAAATTCGTTCGGCTCGGCAAAGTTGTTGTCACGCACAAACCACAGAACGAGATCCGGGTCATACTTCGCGGCGCGGGTCTTGAAACGCTCGACCCCATAGGCAAGGTCGTA
>MFKY01000001.1:4244-5682 GCA_001781175.1 Candidatus Kaiserbacteria bacterium RIFCSPHIGHO2_01_FULL_55_37 | reverse complement strand
ACAGAGTGGTTTGAGGCGTAGCTTGGCGCACAGTCGGATGAAGAATCAAGACCCGCGGGCAATAGCACCGGATTACGTGGTATATACGCATGAGCTGAATGAGGAAAATATTTTGTCGCTGTTCCATCAACCAAATCAAGAGGGGTGAGCGGTGATATATAATTGGGCGATGAGCGAGCTTGAGCCCATCATCGCAGCTTTTGCCGGAGGGGTGCTTCCCGCCCTCGCTTGGCTGTGGTTCTGGCGTCGCGAGGATTCGGTACACCCCGAGCCGCGGCGTCTTATTGCACTCGCCTTCTTGGCAGGCATGGTTGCGGTCGCCGTCGTGATACCTCTCGAGAAATACGCTTCTTCCCTCCTTTCCACTCAGAGTTTCTGGGTCTTGACCGCCGCAAGCACGACCACTATCACCTTCATCATCTGGTCGGGCATGGAAGAGCTCATCAAATTCGTGATGGCAAAGCTCACCGTGCTGCGCCGCCGCGACGACGACGAACCTATCGACCCCGTCATTTACATGGTTACCGTCGCGCTCGGCTTCGCGGCGGCGGAAAACACACTCTTCCTCCTCTCACCGCTTTCGGGCGACTCCCTGGTCCAGACCGTATTGACGGGTAATCTCCGCTTCGTCGGCGCCACGCTCCTGCATGTGCTCTCGTCGGCCGTCATCGGCGTGGCGCTCGGCATTTCCTTCTACAAGTCTCGCGCCTCCAAGCGCCTTTACACCGTCGTAGGAGTTATCCTCGCTATCCTTTTGCACAGTACCTTCAACTTCCTTATACTGAATACACCCGAAGAACACCTCCTGCGCACCTTCGGGCTTGTCTGGATAGGGCTTGTCGCGCTCTTGGCCGTGCTAGAATATATCAAACGTATCCATCCCGTCGTTAAAAAAACACTATGGCGCTCCTAAAGAAACCCGGTTTTTTCTCCCGTCTCACCGGCAAAGCCGACGATGAATACGGCGATTTCTTCGATGGCACCGGCTCGCACCCCGCCGTATTTGAGGGCGAAGGCGAGGAGCGGCACGCACATATCAATACGCGCGACGAGGGCTGGTCAGGCGGTGATGAGCCGAAAGGCGAGCTCGCGGTAGACATCTACCAGACACCCGACGCCATCGTAGTCAAAGCGCTGGTCGCCGGCGTGCAGCCCACATCCATAGATATTTCCCTCACGCGCGAAATGCTCACCATCTCCGGCATGCGCGAGGACGAGCGCGAAGTGGAGGAAGATAATTACTTCCAGCGTGAGCTCTACTGGGGCTCATTCTCCCGCACCATCCTTTTGCCCGAAGAAGTGGACGTGGACATCGCGGAAGCGTCCGAAAAGCACGGCATCCTTATGATTCGCCTGCCTAAGATAAATAAGAAACGACAGACCAAGCTCAAGGTGCGTAGCCGTTAGAGCGCGTTTGAAAACGTTTACCGGAGCGAGG
>MFKY01000001.1:0-4232 GCA_001781175.1 Candidatus Kaiserbacteria bacterium RIFCSPHIGHO2_01_FULL_55_37 | reverse complement strand
GCGAGGGGCGGGCCTCTGCGCGGTCTTCGCAGGCGTGGCGACGCCGAGACTGAGCGCTGCATCAGCAGATGCAGATAGCGACCGCGCAGAGGTCTTCCCTGAAGTGTAGGTTTTCAAACATGCTCTAGTCGTCTTCGTCGATAAGGCCGAGACGGTAGTCCCGACGTTTCAGTCGGGACCCCGACCGCTTCGCGCGTCGGGGATGTCAATCGTCAAGGAGACCTAGACGATAAATATCAAAAGAATTCTCGCCTTCGAACATGTCGGAGGGATTCGGGAGGTATAGGCGCTTGCGCGCGATTTCCCGTGTCGCATCGTTAATGAGCCGGTGGAAGACCTCGAATTCTTCCGAGACGGTTGCGTAGTCGATGATGTAACGGCGCATCTGCGACGAGCCGTCGGCATTCTTCCTCTTCTTGCACTCCTGCACGATGAAGCGCCGCACTTCCTTGCCGTATTTTTGTTTGACCGTGTAGTAATTGAATATCGCCTGCATCACGAAAAGCGTTTTTTGTCCGCGGCCTTTGCTGAAGGTCTCCACGAATTTGTGGTCCACGATGTCCACCGCCCCCGGCTCAATGCGCGACTCCACCACGAGGTCTGAAACCGCTTTGATAGGAAGCGGGAGCCCCTTCACCTCCGCCGTCGCCACCACTTCCACGCCAAGCACCTTGTGCTTCGGCGCCCGCGCGAGGTAAAAAGATATTGCCTGCAGATAATCCCGCTCCATATGCGCGCGCTTTTCTTTCTGCGCGCGGCGAGACTTTGCTTTGCCGAAATTTATCTCAAAATCTGCAACATTGCGCAGATATTCGAGTCCGAGTTCAGTGGCACCCTGCTTCCCGATGCCTCCGTAGTAATGCTGGAGCGCTACATGGGCCGCACGGCCGATGAATGATGACGGATTGGAAGGTGTGTCGTAGATTTTCTCGACATACCGCTTGTACCAAGCGAGCGGATTGCGCAAGAATGCCATGAGCGACGAGTGGCTCCAGTGCGCAATGGGCAGCGCCTGCTTCGGTGCCTTCCGCTGTTTTTTCCGGATGGGCTTCTTCATAGGTAGAAGGAGTATACCGCTACGCCAACTTTTAGGGTATAATCATCCGCATGGCAAAAAGAGCAAGTCAGGATATCAAGAATAAAAAGTCGCGTTCTCGAAAGACGGCGAAGCGTCTCGCCGCGAAGCGGGCGATGCTCGCCGCCCGCGCGCCGAAGCGCAAGAAGCGTATATAGATTGAATCGCACAAACACCCCCGCAAGCCTGGCCTGCGGGGGTGTTTTGGACAAGCTGCAGTCGGAAGGTATAGTTCTGAAATGAGAATCAGTAACTCTTATAAGGTGAAAAAGACGCTTTCCAAGGAGGATATCGAGAAAAGGGAGAAGGAGATTAAGACGCATGCGGAAGAGGTCACGGACGAGGCACACGCGAGTTCGATCGAAAGAAAAAAGGGTCGTGACGTTCTTCAGCCCTGGGATCACGATTTCCTGAAAAAACAAGCCGAGAAGAAAACCGGAGGCCCGAAACCTCCAATAGAGGGTGTCGCGGGAAGGATATTTGATGGAAAACCGTTCGACGCAACCAAGGAGGTGACGTGGACCGACGTATCGCGCTGCAGCCAGGTGCTGGTGAAAATCGAGAGGGACGCCTTAGAGGAATCTGCTTCCCGGCCATTGCTGCTCGCACGAGGACCTATCGCCATGAACCTGAAAATCCTCACAGGCGAGCCCGTCGCGACGTGCAACGAAGCTCTCCATCAAGAGATGCTCGCAGCGCGTGACGTTTTGCGCGGCCGACTGATGGGGACGGAAACACCGGAGGCTGCTGCACAAGATTTTCTGAAAGCTGAGGCCGAGATACGAATTATATTTGGCGATGCTCCCCTTGCCCTTACGGAAACCGAACAGGGAAAACTTCTATCACTATTCGAGGAATATAGGAAGCTGGATACTAGGTGGTACAAATTTGCTGAGAATGCGGCGCGAGCGAAAATCGCGTTCCCTAATCTCCCGCTTGATGTCAGCGACTCCGACAGGAGATCCATTAATGTAGAGATTCACACATATGCATACGGGGCAGACGAAGCAGCGATCACGTCAAAAGCTCCAACATTCGCATACCTCACCGCATGCCTCACTATAGTGGGGCGCAACAATATCGATATGACTTCCAATCTATGGAACAATATGCGAGTAGCGTTTCGTGCCGCCCAAAGAAGGCTATCTCACGATTCGAGCAAAAGACTTTCCGACCGTTACAACGGATCGGACGGTGCAAAAGAGGCGGAGTCGTTCTCCCGCTTTGCCGCATCCCTGAAAATCATTGCGGCGGCCCGCGTCGAGGTGACTGACAAGGGGCTTGAGATCGTGGACAGAAAAATTGAGAGGCCCTCGGGCATCGAGATCGATCCCGCTACACTCGAATTCATTTCTTCCGAAAAACAAGAACTTATGGCTCTGGAAAGAACGGGGCTGTACGTCTTCCACGGCAGCGGTCGCGATCTGGATAAGCTTGAGCCGCGACAAGCCATTGATAGCCAAACAGGTCCCGACGGCCCGCCAGCGGTTTTTGCTTCGAACGCCGCTGAATACGCGATTTTCATGGCTGTTGTTGCCCCCCTCGGACAAACATCCTCCGGCGCAACGGTATCGAACGATGCTCCCCCTGTGTTCCATTTTGAAGCCAGCAAGGAGACCCTTGACCGACTAACCGACGACTCTTTCGGTTTTGTGTATGTTTTCAACAAAGACGAATTTGAGCCGCATAAGGGTGCAGGTATTGAATTCAAGAGTCTTCAGGAAGTGCATCCTCTTAAGAAAATCCGCGTCTCAAAACGCGACCTTCCAAAAAACATCGGCGTTATTCCGGAATAAGACTTCCGTTTGGACAAAGCTAAAGCGGGGATATAGAGGACAAAAGCAGAATTTACTCCGCGGGTGTAAATGCAAGCCCCGCTTGCTCCCAGCCCGCAATTCCATCCTTGTAGTGGAGAACGTTGGTGTACCCCGCTTTCTCCAGCGTGTCCGCCGCGCGCACGCTCGCATGGCAGGTACTCGAACTGCAATACACCGCTATCTCGGTTTCCTTGGGCACCTGAAGCGCGGCTTCAAACGTCTTTGCGTAGTCGGGCGTCTCGGGAATATTCTTGGCACCGGGCACATGCCGCGCCGCATACTTCTCTTTGGAAAGCACATCAACGAGTATGAAATCCGCCCCTCTCGCATCGAGCTTCTTTTTCAACTCCTCCGTGGAAATAGTTTTATGCATAGAGCAATTATAGGGCATCCGCCCGATTTGGACAAACCCAGGTCGAACGGGTAGCATTCGATGATGGCAACCAGCGGTGAGGGTTTTGAGCAGCTGACGCAAATCGAGGTACTTCCTGCTACGCCCGAAGATGCGCTTCCTATCCGGCAACTGATAAAAGACAGTTGGCTCAATACCTTTGTCAACGAACGCACAGGCATCACAAAAGACGATGTGGAGGAGCTCTTCAAGAAAGGGTTTACACCCGCGGCACTAGCGGACATGGCGAAAGCTTTGGCTGAGCCGAGAGAAGGCGTTGCGAATTTTGTCGCAAAGGACGCGAACACAAGAGCGCTTATCGGATATTGCAGGGTGAGAAAGATGCCCGTCGAGAATCTACTCGCCGGACTTCACGTGGCGCCGCATATCAAAAATCGCCGTGTGGGAACCCAGCTCTGGGAAAAAGGTCAGGGCACACTGGATCCGACCAAAGATACCGTGCTATGGGTTGAAGTCAATAATGAGGATGCGAAAGCGGTATACCGCAGGTGGGGCTTTGCGGAGACGGACCCACCGGAACTTTTTGAGGAAGAGCCGATGAAAAGCGGCGCGCACAGGACAATGGTGAAAATGATTTTCAAAGCTAAGCACGCCCCGACCCCTGATTTGGATCCCAGTCGAGCGAAACTCACTACGGAACTAGACAAACCTGGAGCGTCGATGCGTGGGGTGCCGGATAACGGCCAGGAACGCGAGAGTCGGCTTCGTGCGCCGAAAGAGGCGACTATGCCGGAAAGTGTCAGAAGGAAAATCCTTGCCACCGTTCAGGTGCTTGCGGACAAGCATCCGGATGCAGGCATGTTGCAGACTACGCTTGGGGCGCCACTCGATGGCTCGGTGGAGGAGGTAGTGGGACAGGCTTGTTACCTGCTTCTGAACGAGATACCCAAATTGTACAGGGACGACGGAAACCCAAAGGAAGCGGGTG